>SUPS01000269.1 GCA_005191415.1 Candidatus Helarchaeota ASGARD archaeon Hel_GB_A | reverse complement strand
ATATATTAATCTCTAAATATGAAATCTTATAAGAAAAATTGCTTAATAGAGGCAGTATTTGTCGCTCTTTAGGCGAGTTAAAACAAAAAGATAGAATTTCAATGTAGATTAAAGGACAACTAGATGAATAGAAAGAGAATTAAAAATAATTACAAAAATGAAACAATTTTAAGATTTAAATAGGAAAAAAGAAAAAAGAAGGATAAAAAAGAGGTGATTATTAATGTTTGCACCGCCTGGTTTAGGTTATGATCGCGCAAAACCTTGTTTCATATCGAATAAGGTGCGCAATTACACAATTTTCTCCTGACGGGCGGCTCTTCCAGGTTGAGTACGCAATTGAAGCGGTTCGGAGAGGAACAACCGCAATTGGAATTAGATGTATTGAAGGCGTCGTACTAGCTGTAGAAAAACGAGTATTAAGTTTACAAGAACCTGAATCTGTTGAAAAGATTTTCGATATAGATACTCATGTAGGAGCCGCTATCGCAGGTTTAACTGCAGATGCACGTGTATTAATAGATAATGCGCGAATTCAATCGCAAATTAATCGGTTATATTATAATGAAGCTATTTCTATACCAGTTTTAACGAAAAAAATCTGTGACCTCAAACAAATTTATACACAACATGCAGGGGTACGTCCTTTTGGGGTTTCATTATTAATTGCTGGAGTAGATGATTCACCCAAATTATTTATGACAGATCCTTCCGGTGCATTCTGGGGGTATCGTGCCCAGGCAATAGGTTCTGGTGCTCAGACAGTTCGAGAAGAACTAGAAAAGGAGTACAATGAGAATAAATCTATCGATGAAGTAATCATTATGGCATTAAAGGCGTTAAAAAAGGTAATAGAATCGGAATTAGATCCAACAAAAGCGGAGATTGCAGTTATTAGAGCTGAAACTAAAAAGTTTGAACGTCTTTCATTTAGTGTAATGGAAGATTACATTAAAAAAGCAGATAGCGGCTCGTGAAATGAATGGTTGGCTTGCGCGGAGACAAGCGCGTTGATATTGGTGATTCAATTATCGCTCGATATGAAACGAGCGGAGAAAGATTCGAAATTCTAGTTGATCCAAATTTAGCGTGGGACTTTCGTAACGGAAAGGACGTAGATATTAGAGACATCCTTGTAGGTTATATTATTTTCGAAGATGCGCTTCGTGGAAAAAAAGCTTCGGACGATGCAATTAAAAAAGTATTTGGAGACATCGATACTCTTGAAATTGCGAAGAAAATTCTGTTAGATGGCGACATTCAACTGACAACAGAACAACGTCGAAAGATGGTAGAAGAAAAACGAAAACAAATCATTACCTATATCTCTCGAAATGCAATTAATCCTCAAACAGGACTTCCTCATCCTCCTACGCGAATTGAACGTGCTTTAGAGGAAATTAGAGTGACTATTGATCCATGGGAAAATGTGGAAGCACAAGTGAAGCGTATTGTCAAGGATTTGGAGCCAATAATTCCAATTCGTTTAGAAAAAATTGCATTTGCAATTAAATTGCCAGGGAAATTCCAAGCTAAAGCATATCAAATCCTCATTCGTAATGGAACTATTCAAAAAGAAGAATGGCAACCAGACGGAAAATGGATTGCATTGATTGAAATGCCCGCTGGAATGCAAGCAAAAGTTATAGACCAATTAAAAAAATTGACAAAAGGTCGTATAGAGATCAAAAATTTGTAATTTTAAAAGTAAATTTGTAAAAATTTTTGAGGTGTTTTTTATGAGTGTATTTTTTGAGAAGAAAAAAGTTGTGGTACCAGGAGAAGTCCTTGCAGAAGGAAATTTTAATGCAGGTTTTGGTACATATAGAGACGCAAATCGTATTAGAGCCTCCATTATCGGACTTCCAGAATTGAAGAAAAATTATATAACAGTTATTCCACTTCAGGGAGCGTACATGAAAAAATTAAAAAGAAGCGTAAATCCCTAAAGTGGGAGATATTATAATTGGTAAAATAATAAATACAACAATAGTTTCTTGGAAAGTTGATATTAATTCAGCGTATGTTGCAACTCTTCATGCTTCGACAGTTTTAGACCGTTCTTTTAATCCCATAAAAGATGATATTAGAAAATATTTTGACATAGGAGACGTAATTGCAGCTGAAATAATTGCTTTTAATAGAACAAGAGATCCAGTTCTATCAATTAAGGGACGAGGATTAGGAAAATTAAGAGGCGGACGGATAATAGAAATTCTTCCAGCTAAAGTTCCTCGATTAATTGGAAGAAAAGGATCTATGATTAACTTAATCAAAAATGAAACAAATTGTAGAATCACTATTGGGCAAAATGGATGGGTTCATGTACAAACGAAGGATTTCATAATGGAGGAAATTGTCGAAAAAGTAATTCGAAAAATTGAGCAGGAAGCCCACACTTCGGGGCTAACTGATCGAGTAAAAGAACTTATTCAGGAAGAATTGAATAAAAGAAGAGGTGAAAAAAGTGGCACTATTTAAATATCCTGTTCCAGAGAAATTAATTGATGAAAATGGTTTAAGAATAGATAAAAGGAAATATAATGAATTACGTCCCATTTCTTTTGAAGTTGGAGTTTTACCCCAATGTGATGGGTCTGCATATATTGAAATGGGTGGAAATAAAATAATAGCTGGCGTTTTTGGGCCAAGGAAAGTTCAACCACGTCATTTAGCCCATCCTAATAAATGTGTTATTCGTGCATTATATAGAATGGCTACCTTTTCTGTAGAAGAGAGAAAATCACCAGCTCCCAGTCGAAGAGAAGTGGAACTTTCGATGGTTATTCGTAATTCATTGGAACCAGCAATTTTTGTAGAATATTATCCAAAAACTTTAATAGATATAGTTGTTCAAGTGTTAGCTGCAGATGGAGGTACGCGGTGTGCTTCTATAAATGCTGCATCACTAGCACTTGCGGATGCAGGTATTGCACTTAAAGATCTCGTATCAGCAGTTGCAGTAGGAAAAGTTGATGGGAAAATTGTTCTAGATTTGAATGATATAGAAGATAAAGAAGGAGAGGCAGATTTACCCATCGCAGTTATGCCTCAATTTAATCAATTTACACTCCTTCAATTTGATGGAAACATGACAAAAGAGGAATTTCTAAATGCAATAAATCTCGGATTAGAAGGAATACAAATAATTTATCAAAAACAGCAAGATGCAATTAGAGCTAAATTTGCATATGAATACAGTAATTCAGGAGAATTAACTGAGAAAAATGAAAGAGAGGATGAGTGATTAAAGTGGATTCATATAAAATAATATCAGATCTAGAAAAGAGGCACATTGAATCCTTAGCAAAAAGAGGATATCGTATTGATGGACGTGGATTTAAAGACTATCGTAAAATCACGATTGAAACTGATTATGTCCCAAAAGCCGAAGGGTCAGCAAGAGTATTTCTCGGTAATACTCAAATTGTTGCTGGAGTGAAAATTTCAATTGGTGCGCCATATCCAGATACCCCAGATGCAGGTGTAATTACTGTAAATGCTGAATTTTCGCCTATGGCTGCGCCTCATTTCGAAGCGGGGCCACCTGGTGAAGAAGCTGTTGAGGTCGCGCGCGTCGTTGACCGAGGGATTCGCCATAGCGACATAATAGATAAACAAAAATTAGCAATAATCCCAGGCGAGCAGGTGTTTATTCTTTTTGTAGATCTTTACGTTCTCGGATATAACGGTAATATGTTCGATGCTGGCGAATTAGCTGCGGTAAAGGCATTGATGAATACAAAGTTACCAAAATATGAAATTGTAGATGGGGAAGTTAAACTCGTTCCCGAATGGACCCTCCTTGAGATCGAAGACTATCCAGTTTCAGTAACTATAGCTAAGATTGGTAATACATTAGTCGTTGATCCGAATGCAAATGAAGAAAGAGTTCTTGATAGCCGAATTACATTTGCTTTAAACTCAAGAAGCGAAATTGTTAGCGTCCAAAAAGGAGAAGCAGGTACTTTCACGGTTAATGAAATAGAACAAGCAATTGAAATGGCTCAAGAGGTTTCTCCTAAATTAAGAGAAATTCTTAAGGCATAATATTATTGCCTTACTTAATAAACTTTCAAATGAAATGGGATTTGTACTAAAAATAAAAATTTAAAAAACTTAATTTATTAGTAATCTAAAATTAATATCACTGCCTTACTTAAAGGACGGAAAAATCTTGGGAAAAAGAACGAAAAAAGTTGGAATCACCGGAAGATTTGGTGCGCGGTATGGATCAACTATACGAAAACGCGTAAGAAAAATTGAGGAACGAATGAAACAACCCCATAAATGTCCTCAATGCCGAACGAAAGCCGTTAGAAGAATATCCGTTGGAATTTGGAAATGTAGAAAATGTGATTACACATTTTCGGGCGGAGCATATGTACCTGAGACATCGGAAGGTAAGAAGATAGCAAGGATCACGAAACGAGAACAAAGTAAGACAGCAGAATAATAAATTTCTTATAATAATCACATTTTCTAGTTGAAACCATAATGGAAACAATTAAAGGCGAAATTTCCATAAATTTGCCAAGTTCTGAAAATGCTAAGAGTATTTTCATAGCTTTACAACCAGAAACCACTAATGCACTTACAGATAGATCGACTATTTCTATAAATAGAGAAAAAAATACGATTCACTTTAATATTCAAGCTAAGGATATTACCGCATTTCGTGCAACCTTAAATTCTTATTTGATATGGACGCGCGTTCTTCTCTCTATATCTTCTTTAGTTAATTCCGAGGAAGATTCTAAGTAAAAAAAGAATGACAATTTTTAAATGAGTTTTTTAATTATTTTTCATAAGTAGCTAAATTTCTTATAACAAAA
>SUPS01000268.1 GCA_005191415.1 Candidatus Helarchaeota ASGARD archaeon Hel_GB_A | reverse complement strand
CCATTTACTTTTTCGTCTAATTTCAAGTACAAGATTCCGTAGGCGATCTCGGAAGAATTTTGCATCACTTAAGAAATCGACGTAAGCACCATGGATTAATAATAGTGCTGCCGTGTGAAGAGGAACATATCCTTTAATATAATAAGTATAAAGTTCTCTAATATAACCTCGAATTTCATTATTGATTTCGGCAATTTTTCGTATTCGGGAGTTTGTGATGGATTCGCCAGAAAGATTTTCCAATGTCGCGATAAAGCGGTGGAGTTCAGAGATAACCATATCGACAAGTTCAGGATTCGATGCATCCCCAAATGGTTTCTCAAAATAAAAAACAGGACGAAAGTTTCCCATACGTTCATAAAATTTTGCGAAATGAAGGCAATAGTTTCCTTCAAGCCCTCCCACTATTAGATCAATGAGATGAAAATTTTTAACCATAGCCCCGTAACAAATTCGCGTCTGAACACATGTATCCATATAATAATTCGCTCTTTCAGCAACATTGACCAAGCTTGTGAATATTTTAGAGAATTCTGATTGGTTAATACTATCAAAATAGCCAATAGAGAAACGTTCTCGATTATGAATATAAAAGCGAATAATATATTTTAGTATATGAAATCGATTGAAAATATTTACAATGGGAATATACTGACTGAACGGGAATTCTGTCAATCTTGGAAGAAAGAGAGGGAGCGTATTTTTGGCGGCGAAGATTAGTTCCATAGGAGGTAAAAACCCTGCGACAATTTTCTTTCCCTGTTTTCGAGCAGTTTGAATCTGGAGTTTTCCGAGTAAATATTGAATACCAAGATCTAGGATACTTTGAAATTTAAAATCTTCAATTTGGTGATTAATCATGCAATCATCTCCAAAAAAGCTTCAATCCGCGTTTTAATTTGCCCGATATTTGATTCTGCATAATCACGGTCTAAATCTAAAACAGGGATATTATTTAGTTTCAGAATTTTCCTGAATTCTGGTTTTAGATTAGAATATGAATCGCAATATTTCAAGGTATGATTTATTACACCTGAAGCATGAAATAGATCATAGAATTCTAAAATTCGTTGAAGTCGTATATCAGGAATCATTCTGCCACATAAATTTTTATACAGATAACGTTCTCCGAGCGCCCGGTA
Organism: Candidatus Helarchaeota ASGARD archaeon Hel_GB_A; assembly: GCA_005191415.1. Classification (GTDB taxonomy): domain Archaea; phylum Asgardarchaeota; class Lokiarchaeia; order Helarchaeales; family HEL-GB-A; genus HEL-GB-A. Next base: position 3,709 of record SUPS01000268.1, on the reverse strand, counting down.
TAAATCAGAGGCTGTAGAATCGACATCTTCCAAGAAGTAATCCATACAAGACCAAAGATCATCAGCCACAACTAGTCCCGCACATTGGTCTTCAATTAACTGGAGGATGGAATCTCCCAGGGTAATCCCGCTTCCTGTTAATAGGAGACGAACCCCAGAATGATTAGAAGTTGTATTTTCTAATTGTCGCAAAACATGTTTAATTTTAGGGATCATTTCTTGAGGCCCAATCAGTAATGCTTGCCAGACTAATTGGTGAATATCCATTCCTCGAACGGGAGGATTTTCGAATTTTCGGTAATCATTTACTTTTCTTAATAAATTTCGCATCTCATTGTAGGTGTGTATCGCATTTAGGAGAGATTGCGGGGTAATCTTATTCCCTGTAAATTCTTCGAGGAAGGTTTGGATCTTTTTGAGTTCATGTAAATAAAAATTTAATGCGGATCTCGTCCTACTATGCGGAAGAATGAATGGAATGAAAGGGATATTAAAATATTCAAGATAATTTGAGACGTTTTGAACGCCATTGCAAAATGTACCAACAATCATTGTATCAATTAATGAATAGAGCGGATGCTTCTTTTCAAAAAATCCAAGAGTAGAGCGTCCAAAAGGGCATGTTGTAGCAGATAAATAATAATCTCCAAGTTCCTGTTCATCTTTCCCTCCTAAAATAAGATGCAAAGGAACTGCACCTGCTGCAACCACTAGCTCATCCGGGAAAAGACCATGTTGCACAATACCTATGATTTTGGTGCCATTTTCTTTGTATTTTTTAAGAATCGGGAGAACTTGATTGAGAAACTGTGATTCGATCGTTTTTATCAGATCCCTTTCAATTCTTTTTATAACTAGAAATTAAAAGGATAAGAAATTTAAGAATCCAGATGTTCGATATTAATTAATTTCTAAAACTCAAATTTTTAGTTCTATAAGAAGGCAAGATTATGAGTAAAGCTATCCAATTTGTGTATGAAAAAGAGTTTTGGTATATTAGCGCTATTATCGATACCAAAAGAATTAATATCAAAGAAAAAGTTGCCGAGATTCAAGATCTTCTCATCAAAAAATTTCATAATCTTACCGAAAAAGATCTCGAAAAAATCAGTTGGAATAAACCTCTCCTAGAGCAGGTTAGAGAATGTGGTAAAAACATATCTCTAAATTGTAGATGGGTGTCATATGTTGATTACTTTCCTTTTTTTCATGAAAATATAGGATTACAATTTAACCAATTAGGATATTTAGAATTTGATGTTGAATATTTTCCCAAATCAGACGATCTCTCTAAAAAAGAGAAAATTCCGCCTGAATTAATCCAACAGATTCCAATTGTTGCGTTAAAAGTGCTGGAAGATTATTGCAAACTCTATGTAAATCAGTGTTTATGTTTAGATCTGAAGAGTCCTATCTATATATTCGTAGTTTCTCAGAAAATAAAAGACGAACAGGGAAATATTATTACGATTAGATGGTCCGAAGAAAAAGTTCTTGAATATAAAGAAGTATTGGGAAAATGGACTGAAATCTATTCAGGACAATGGCCTGACTATTCGGAAAGGTTGTATACAAAACGGGTTCAGAATAATTTATCGAATCGACTCTCTGAACTCCATTTTATCCGCAGAAATTCTGGTTTCATTTATATGAATAGCGAGAATTACAAACTTTTTTTTGAAAACTATATGAAGAATTTTGTTTTGACGCCTACGGCTCAAATACGGGCAATCCTCTTTGCATTAACATCTATTAACGAATCGTTGGATATCCTCTTTTCAATGATTGATTATATGGATATAAGAGTTCTTGAGGAAAAAATTATCAAATTAAGAAAGTTACGGGGAATAATTCAAACGGAATTGAGCAGTATTTACAATGAATTAGATTCTAATAGACGCCAACATTATTCAAGCGTGCTCTCGCATCTAATAAATTTGTTTAATTTAGCACAAACTTTGGAACGAATTAATAACAAATTTGATGTAATCCATGATCTAATGGAAATGCGATATATCAAGAAAAGCCAAGAAAATCAAGCTCGTGTCGAAAAAGGCATGAATTATTTGAATTTCTTATTCGGTATTGCCGTTTTTGCAGAAGCAATCCAATGGTTAATAAGTGCAATTCTCGGTAAAGATTTGATTCTGATTAGTGTAAATGGAATTGCTTTAATTTTAATTACGATTATTTTGTTTCTTGTCACCCAATCATTCCTCAGGCTTTGGAAGGCCTCTAGAGGCGAAGAGATTCGGAAAACCGTGGATGCAGTTATTATTGATAATAAACGCGTGCTCTTAATAGAACGAAAATATCCACCGTTCAAAGGAAGATATGCTTTACCTGGAGGCTTCATTGAAAAAGGTGAATCACCAAAAGAGGCAATAATTAGAGAGGTGAAAGAAGAAACAGGTTTAGATATAAAAGTACTGGGAAAGGTCGGAGTATATGATAAGCCTGGGCGAGATCCTCGCGGTCAAGTCCATTCTACCGCATTTGTCTGCCTTACAGCAGGGGCTCAACTATTGAAGGAGACCGAAGAAGCAAAAGTTGTAAAATTTATAGCGCTGGATGAGTTAAAAGGTATTGACTTAGCTTTTGACCATGAAATAATCTTACGGGATGCTTTGAAATACCTCGCAATAAAAGATAATAATTACATGGAATTAGCAAATGACTATGAAAAACTCCTGCAGAATAGTTCTAAGATTAATGGAAACCAGATTTCAAATTAAAATCTAACGTTAGATGCTGTTTATAAAAACTTTTAGAATTTTAATAAGATGGAAAATTCTTTTATATATTTTTGAGAACCTTCAGTTAAGTTAGTTGGTGAGATGACGCGAATGAAGGTAGACGAATTTCAGGATATTATTTATGAGAAAGAAGATAATGGAATTGTCACCGTAACCCTCAATATACCTGAACGAAAGAATGCAATGAGCCAGATTACTTTTCTTGAACTTTGGTATGCAATTGATGCAATGGAGAAAGATAGAAGTACAAAGATTATGATTATTACAGGAAAGGGCGATGCTTTTTCCTCGGGAGGATATTTCAATTTAAAAATGTTTGAGATGATTCCTCCTGAATTAAAGAAAGAAATAGATATTACAGATATCGCTCAAAAGAAATTATGCTTAAAATTTTGGAACTTTGATAAACCTGTAATTGCAGCGATTAACGGATTAGCTGTAGGTGCCGGATTCACGATGCCATTAACCTGTGCTGATTTAATTTATATGGCAGAAGATGCATGGATTGGACTTTATTTCGTCAAGCGCGCTATAGTCCCAGAATTTGCAACTACATGGTTACTTCCATTTCTCTTAGGGTTTCAAAAAGCGAAAGAATTAATTTATTTCGGGGATAAAATAACGGCTCAAGAAGCGTATGAGATGGGGTTGGTTAATAAAGTCCTTCCAAAAGATGATCTAATGAATTATGCTCGCGAACAGGCGTTACGATTAATTCCTCCTAAAGGACCATCTCTTTCAATTAAATGGATGAAACGTACGCTCCACCGTCCTTTAATCGACTTAGTCTCAAAACAGTTAGACCTCGAAAATAAAGCTCTAAATAAACTTGCTACTTCTGCCGATTTTAGTGAATCCATAAAAGCTTTGAAAGAGAAAAGAGAAGCAGTTTTCAAGGGAAAATAATTCAATATATTTTTTTTGGTAATAATTTTTATTTTTTATTTATATTT
>SUPS01000034.1:21608-21919 GCA_005191415.1 Candidatus Helarchaeota ASGARD archaeon Hel_GB_A | reverse complement strand
CTTCCTCTCAGTATTTCTTTAATTATTGACTTAATTCCACCAGAAGATCGAACGCGATTTCTTGGATGGCTTACCGTAGGAATGACCCTCGGAACAGGACTTGGGATTCTCATCGCGGGTACATTAATTGACATTACCTCTTGGTGGGTACCCTTTCTCATTATCTCATTACTTGGTTTCTTAAGCATTTATCGCGTTTCTTTACTTAGAGAACCAAAGAAGGGGGCTCAGGAGAAGCTGTATTCAGATATAATAAATTTTAAGATGAGAAAAGAAGATCTAAAAGAAATATTTAAGATGAAATCGAATAT
>SUPS01000034.1:0-21598 GCA_005191415.1 Candidatus Helarchaeota ASGARD archaeon Hel_GB_A | reverse complement strand
ATTAATTCTATATATTTTTTTTAAATTCATCGCTGTAGGCGGGATTTCTTTCCATTTTGTCCCGATGTTGATGAAAGATCACCAATTCAATATGATTGATGGAGGATCCACATTTGCAACTTTGATTATGATTGGAACCTTCTCAATTCAAATAATAGGTGCCCCTTATCTAGGGAAATTAGCCGACAATCGCTATAAACATAAGAATACGGCAAAAGCTGAGCTGATAATTCTAATCGTCTTAATTGGGAGCCTATTTTATTTGGGTGGATTTTTACTTGATTTTCCCGTATTTAATATTTTAATGGTTCTTTTATTTAGTGCTTTAATTCTACTAGGTGCTTTTTTTATGGCAGGTGATGGTCCCATTTCTCAATCCATCTTGGGAGATGTGAATCCACCACAGGTAAGAACTACCATCTATTCAATTACTTTTATCGCACAAATGACTGGACAAAGTATTGGAATCCTTATCACAGGTATTTTATATGGTATTTTCGGAAATGTGTTTAAATGGAGCTTTGTGACGATTACATTTGTTTTAATTGCTTCTATACTGCTTTTAATCCCACTTAAAAAAACAGTGCCCAGCGATTTGGCTTACCTTGAAACTAAATTTGGCCGAAATAAATCGCAATCTATGTAAACGTTAAATATTTCGCCGCTGCTTGAATGAAAAAAATAGTACCAAGGTCACGGATATAATACGGAGATGCATCCGAGCCTTTAAAAGTCCAAGGTGGTAATACTTTCTCCAGAATACATCCTCGGAGATTTTCATCTTTGGGATTTGTAAATTGCATTTTCAAACAGAAATTTAGGCATTTTTTAATGAGGGCATCATACTTTTTCGTTCCTGTGATTCGCTTCATATCTAACCAAAATATAATTGCGCAAGCCACTCCTGAAGTAGCATGTCCAAAGCTATCAGATGAAAAGTCGATGTATGTATTTCTGAAAAGCCCCCCATCCTTACGAATCGCCTTTACATACCAATCAGCAGCTCTGGTCGCAATCGCAAGGTATTTTTCTTCTTTTCGTTCTTTGTAAGCTTTCAAAAAAGGTCTGCCCCACCAGTAGGCATGCCGGGGATGAATTGCCCCTGTATAGGAATTACAAGGTAAGTATCGAATCCAATTTCCGGGAGGATACTCATCTTGAATCAGTTTTTCGCAAAGTTCCCAAAATATTTCAGCATATTCGTCATCTTTTGTTAAATACCAGGCTTTCAAAAAAATTGAATCATCATTTAAGGGGCGACCAACATGATTTTCTTCTTGTGGTTCATAGTTATACGAGGCGATGGCTTTATGATTCTTATAATCATATCCATCCAGGAAAGTTCCTTGTCCTTTAAGATACAATTTATTTTTCACGAATTTTACAGCTTCCAAAGCCCGTTCTTGATATATTTTCTTATGAGTAGCAGATGCTAAATAAAATAATCCATCTAAACATTCTAAGATAGCCGAAGTATTCACAATCCCTGCAATATCCTCAAAAGCTAGAATTAATCCATGATCTACATTTTTTTTGTCCCAAATTTGATTTTTCAAAATAAAATCTGCACATTCAACCGCAGCATTAAGATATTTCTCTCTATCAAGGAATTCAAGTTCTATCGCCATAATAAGTGCTTTAATTGCCTGCCCTGTATGCCAAATGGGTGAAAAAAAATCCCATGTCTTTGTAGCAACTGAATATTCTCCTTTAATAGCGCCTTTCCAGTATTTATGTTCTAACTTATGACTATTTTGCTCGGAACTCAAAGATTCAGTTTTCATCATAGCAATATCGACGAGCCAATCTAAAGCTAAAGGGAGGCTTTTCCGTAACCGAACTTTCTCTCGTACCATTTTTTAGGCTTTTCCATTAATTTGGTTCTAAATCCTTAATCGCAAGATATATTTGTTCGAATAAATCTTGGATTTGATTGAGTTCTAGGCATGAAAATGCAATTCGTACATCTGTTTCATTAATAGCAATAATGCCAATTCCATATTTTTCTAAGAGATGGGTCCTCAGTTTTTCTGCATTGACTGTTTTGAGCTGAAGGCACATAAAGTAGCCCGAATTAAACGGATATACGTTCCAGACTTCCTGGTATTTTGAATTATTTAATACCTTTTTCACTTCTTGAGCCCTACTCTTTAAAAGTTCGAATTTTGCTTGCTGTTCCTGTCGAAAAGTAGGAGATTTTAAAATTCTCAATACTACCGTTTGAGACGGATGAGCACAATTAGAAATATTTCCTCGGATTGCGCCCATAACTTTTCTTTCAAGTGCTGCGTAAACCTCGTTAGGGGTATTAGCAGATGCAAAAGTGATAAATCCTACACGGAATCCCCAGACAAATTCTTCTTTCGTGGCTCCATCAATTTTAACTGCAAGGATACGCTTATCGAGATCTGCGAGATATCCGAATAGCGATTCTCTTAAGGTTTCTTCTTCGTAAAACAAGCCAAAATAGGCATCGTCCATTATAGGTATAATATTACAGCCGTTTTTCGCGATATTTTGTAGGATTTCCACTAATTTTTTGGCTTCACTCTGTGAGATTGCATATCCTGTAGGATTATTTGGAAAATTCAGAATAATTAATAGTTTTCCAGCCGCTGAACATTTTTCGAGTGTTTCTTGGAAACCCGTTAAATTAAATCCCCCATTCTCTTTATAAAAAGGATAATACTCGATATCGACCTTTTTCCGAACACCGAAAATAAGTTTGTAATTTCCCCATAACTTATCAGGTAGAATTAATTTATCATGTGGATCTGCAAATAAATCTGCCACAATACTTAACCCGTGTGTAAGTGCATTGGTCACAATAGGATGACTGAACGCCTTCTTCTGGAGCTGTGGATTCTCTTGGATTATTTTTTCCTTCCATACTTGTCTCAATTCAGGAATGCCAGAGGCAGGGGCATAAAAAAATAAATCTTTAGGTTCTAAATTGTTAAAATATTTTAATGCAGATGGTAGATACATAGGTTGACCATTTTCTGTAGCTACACCAATCGTCGCATTATATTTATGTGCTAATTTTTTAGCTTCTGCTGATTGACTTAGAATTCCTTTCGGAAAGTATAGATTTTTGCCTAATTCAGAAAGCATTTCATAAATATGATGATTTCCACTCTGAATTATCTCATTTAATTCTTTTGCTAATGGATGCACAAGATAACCTCTGATTTTAATTGATTGATTCCATTTGTTGTTTCAATTCATTTTCAAAAACAGAATATGCTTCTTTGCCCCACAAACAAAAAACTACTTTTTCGAGCCCAGTATCTTTGGAAAGATAGTCAATCGTTGTTGAAAGCATTATTTTAGCACAGCGATCCATTGGAAATCCGAATATACCCGTTGAAATCGCAGGAAACGCAATCGATTTCAATTTATTTTCATCTGCAACTTTTAAACTATTAAGTGTAGCATTTTTCAATTTCTCATCTTCATTTCCTTCTCCCATACGAGGTCCTACCGCATGGATAACGTACTTTGCTTTTAAATTTCCTCCTGTAGTGATGACTGCACCCCCTACGAAAGTTCCACCAATTTTATTGCATTCCTCTTGAATTTTTGGACCACCTTTCTTCCGAATTGCTCCAGCTACTCCCCCTCCTAAAATTAATTGTGCATTGGCAGCATTCACGATTGCATCAGTAGCCTGCTCTGTCAAATCACCCTCAATCAATTCCAATTCGGTCTTATTTATTTGAACCTTCAATAGATCACCTCATCCTATAACCTAATTTATTTAATTAGCGGCTTAAAGCAATTTTAAGTCGATAATAGTAAATTGAATAGATTATTAAAAGCCCACCAGATATTATCGTCATAATTAAATTCATATCGAATCCATATGAGAACATCATAATTAAGGGAGCTATAACCATCGCAACGCCAAATATTAATTGAATTATGAAAGTTTCATTCAATTTAATGTGCAATTCTGTTTTAAATGTTGAGTCGCCTTTCTCTCCTAATCCTACTACATAAGATCGCACCTGATAGTATCGTATGGAATAAATTAAAAGGAGGATCCCAGAGATAGCCGTCATAATAAAATTCATATCAAACCCATAGAGAATTATATTAAATAATCCTGCAATAACCATTGCCGCACCGAATATTAATTGAATTATGAAAGTTTCATTCATTCGCAATTTTAATTCGATATGAAATTCTTCATCTTGTATTTTTTGTGTTAATCTTTGGGTCCGCTTTAAATAATAATAGAATGCATAAAATATCACAAGTATTCCCGCTACAACTGTACTAACAAGGGTTGGGTCTGGACCACTGGAGATCATCATTACGATTGAGGTAACAATCATCGAGAGCCCGATGAGCACTTCGATTATAAATGGCTGATCTACATTAGTGCTCAATATACTTTTCACATCTTTTTTACTCAATTTTTTCACCTATGAACATAACTAAGATCGTTTAAGATTTATAGATTTTTAATTAAGGAAAAAGATTTATAAAAGTAAAAATTAAAATTCACTTTAGTAAAAATCTTTCAATTTTTAAAATTTAACATTTGGATGAATTAGTAACAATGGAAGGTTTACCAGAAATCTCTAAGAATGGCACCCATAAGCGAATGAAAAAGTCTGATTCTGCACATTTATCGGAAAAAGAGGAAGAAATACTCGAATATATAGGGAAAATCTCAGAGGACGATTTAACTCGATCAATAAAAAGAGTTAATATCGCAAAAATTCTAAAATGCTCGCCCGCATTAGTGAATAAACTACTTAAACACTTAGAAGAAAAAGGTTTAATCCATTATGAGAAATATGGAGAAATTAAACTTACAAATAAGGGGGTTCAAATAGCAAATAGTTTAATTCGGAAACATAGATTGTCAGAAGCCTTATTTGTCGATATATTAGGACTCGAATCTTCAGAGGCTCATGATTTTGCCTGTAAATTTGAACATATTATTGATGATAAAATTGCAGATAGAATTGAGGAGGTACTGAATAATCCTTCAATTTGTCCTCATGGAAATCCTATTCCTTCTAAAAAGACAAAGAAAAAAGTAGTCCGGGGAAATCAGCTAACTTCATTCTCTACAAACGATGTAGTAATTATTTCACAAATATTAAAAGAAGATACAGATTTTCTTAAGAAATTAGCTAAAATGGGAATTGAGGTTGGGACAAGAATTAAGGTTATTGAAAAATCTCCAATTGATGGGTCTTTATTACTGGAGATAAATGGTAGAAATTTTGCTTTAGGGGAAAAAACTGCAACGAATCTCTTAGCAATTTCAGGGAAGGACGAGGTTAATTAAATATGGATAAAAAAAGAAAAATAGGCAAAGGAAAGGGGCCTCATGGACCTCAATTTGGAAAGAAGCGAAGAAGAAAAGGAAAGGGCCCCCACCGCGTAAGAGGACAAAGACAGATAAAATTTCAAGATAAAGAGGTAAATATTCGGATTGTACTTTTAGGAAATCCGAATGTAGGAAAAAGTGTTATTTTTTATCGCTTAACCAAAACTTATGTAATTGTCAGTAATTTTCCTGGAACATCTGTTTCACTAACAGAAGGATTTGGAAGGTTTGAAGGAAAATGGGTACGTGTGGTTGATACACCAGGAATTTATAAATTAACCCCTATCTCTGAAGATGAACGAGTTGCACGCAGCGTCTTAATCGAAGAAGAACCTGATGTGGTAATTCAAGTTGCAGATGCAAAGAATCTACGTAGATCACTTCTATTCACCCTCCAAGTTTTAGAAGTGGGATACCCTACCCTTCTACTTCTAAATATGTGGGATGAATTACATAATCAAAAAATTGATCTTAATCGATTAGAAGAAATTCTTGGTATTCCTGTCATAAATACCGTTGCGACAGAGAATATTGGAATTAAAAAAGTAAAACAAACTGTAATAAAAATTAAAAATGGAGAATATAATTTTAATCCATATCGAATTCAATACCCAGAACCTATTGAAAAAGCAATTGAAGAAATTGGTCGGTTATTACCGGAGGAAATGCTTCCCTTTTCTCAACGCGCCTTTTGTTTAATGTTGTTAGAGGGGGATCTGGAGCTTGAAAAATGGATTATTCGGAAATTTGGTCGTAATCATCTACAAGAGATTTTAGAGATTAAGAAAAAGACCGAAACCCAATTTGCCGACCATCTTAATTTCATTATTACACGACAACGAGAATGGGAAGCACGACAAATCGTAAATCAAGTGATGCAAGTAAAAGAAGAAAAAAAATCAAGCTTAAATGAGCGAATAAGCGCCCTCTCAATTCATACAATCTGGGGACCTCTAATCTTAGTAGGAATATTGGTCCTAATATTCCTCTTTGTAGGTTACGTTGGTGCAAATATTCTTGTTGAATTGATGGAAGGAAAACTTTTTGGAGAATTAATTAACCCCTTCTTAGATTCAGGTATTAGATTCCTCATTCCTGATGTCGGTGCTGGACATATCTTTATTGAAATATTGGTAGGTGATTTTGGATTATTAACAGTAGGAATAACTTGGATATTTGGTTTGATCTTACCGATCGTCTTCACCTTCTTTTTCACTTTTGCAATTCTAGAAGACTCAGGATATCTTTCACGAATTGCTGTTCTTACCAACCAATTTGCAAAGAAGATGGGATTGAGTGGGAAAGCGATGATTCCTATGATTCTAGGGTTAGGATGTGGGACCACTGCCCATTTAACCACAAGAATATTAGATACTAGGAAGGAACGTATCATTGCCACATTACTAATTGCACTCTCAATACCTTGTTCAGCCCAACTAGGTATTATTTTAGGTTTTATTAGTTCGTTCGGTCTCATTTGGTTATTCATAGGATTTGCAGTGATTTTCCTTCAATTATTTATCGTTGGCTATCTTGCTAGTCGAATTATTAAACCTAGCGGAACTACAAGTTTAATGATTGAATTACCTCCCTTAAGAATTCCAAAACCAGAGAATGTACTCATAAAGACTTGGAAAAGAGTTGTCTGGTTTATGAAAGAAGCAATTCCGATATTTCTTATTGGTACCCTCTTGCTATCGATTTTAGCTTTAACTGGAGCTGATAAAAGCCTTGAAATACTCTTCAATCCAGTAACTAGCGGCTTATTAGGGCTACCAAGTGGCTCAGGAGCCGCTTTTGTTTCTGCAGTTCTTCGTAGAGATTTGGGAGCAGCAGTTTTCTTCGAAACTCTGGATCTTACCGCAGTACAAGCGACTGTAGGCTTTACTGTTTTAACTCTTTTCTTACCTTGCATCGCCAGTTTATTTATAATCATAAAAGAACGTGGTTTAAAAGTCGCACTAGGTATTGTTGCATTTGTTTTTGGTTACGCCATTGCCATTGGAACCGTCCTAAATCTAATCTTACAATTGTTTGTTTAAGTTGATATGAATAATGAGTGAAGTGAAATGTCCCTTGTGTGGGTTTAAATTCGATGCCCTTGAAAATTCAGGTGGCTGTGCACATTGCAGCCTCTTCAAGTCCTGTGAATTATTGAGATGTCCCAATTGTGGTTATGAATTTCCAATTCCTGATAAAAAATTGTTAAAATTCATTAAGAAATTACGTAATAAAGAAAGTAGTTGTGAAAATGGTGTATGTAAATGAGCGAATTAAGACATGATTTAGAAGAAATATTAGAATACATCTGGATGCTAACCAAAGATATTGATAAAAAATCAACAACTATTGGAGAATTGCATCAAAAAATATATGATTCAAAAAAATTTAGTGAAGAAAAAACCAAATCATTAGTAAATGAACTAAATTCTTTAAATTTTATTAAAGTAAAAGATGATCGTATTGAGTTCAGTAAAAAAGGATATGAGCGTGCTCGGCAAATTATTAGATGTCATCGGCTCTATGAACGATTATTTAGTGAAGTACTTCGTATTGCTGATGATGCAAAATTAGAGAAGGAAGCTTGTGTCCTTGAGCATATTATAGCATCTGATGTAGAAGAAAGTGTATGTACTTTACTTGGACATCCTAAAACTTGTCCTCATGGCTTTAAGATCCCCCCTGGACCTTGTTGTAAGAAAAAACTTTCTACCATTTCAAGCATTATTGTCCCAGTAACCGAATTAGATATCGGTGAATCGGGAACAATTTCCTATATCACATCACAAAGTAACCGTGAAATGGATAAATTATTAGCATTTGGCATATTACCAGGAAATCCTATAAAATTACATCAGAAAATGCCCCTAAATGGCCCGATCGTTCTTCAAATCGATCAAACCCAAGTTGCATTAGAGAAATCTGTTGCAGAACATATCTATGTCCGTCGTATAAAGAAAAATAATGATTGAATAAAGAAATAATGGTAGAATAGGGAAAAAAATCCCATTTAAGCTTCATATTCTACTCCTATCAATCTAGTTAGACGAGGAAGAATCCAAATCACAAAAATGAAAAACATTGGAATAAGAATACCTGCACTTAATCCATAAAGCCATATTTGTGCCTCAATGAATAGTTCTATTTCCGCTGCAGTTGCCAGAGATGCCCCTACAGAGTTCATAAGTCCATGAATAAGAAGAGGACAAATTAGACTCTTTGTCCTTTCAAAAATTATACACATACAGATGCCGAATATAAACGTGTATCCCACATGAAACGCCATTTGACTCCAGTCTGAAATAAAGCCAGGTGCACTCGGATCAATGTACCAAGCGACATGAAACAAGCCAAATAATATGGAAGATATTAAAATGGAGCTAATTTGCCCTAAATTAGACCGCAATTTGGTATAAAAATATCCTCGAAAGAGTAATTCCTCAGAAATTCCTACACATAAGAGCTGAAAAGGAAAAGATACGAAACCATACCAATTAACAGAAATAGAAGTCCCTAATAAACTATTTAAATCTAGAATTCCTGCAAAGGCTAAGCCAAAAACGATCGTTCCAATGATTATAGCAACTAATATTCCGATAATTAGCAGTAAAACAAACGTGAATGCCACATTTCTCCAAAGTTTATCCGAATGGAAACCAAAATCACGAAGGTAAAATCCTTCAACGAGAATGATTTGGAGAACAATAAAGAAAATCATGGGCGTTTTCTCTAAAGGCAATCCATATTTTAATAGAATGAGAGTTCTGAATATCATAATCAGAATGAAGAGGAGCAGAAAAACAAGGATGATTGATTTTAAACCTTGCTTTTCATAATGCGTGAGTTTATGGGGCCGCTTATAAACCCACCAATATAAAGGTATTAAAAGTAAGAATGAGAGAAGAACTGGAATGATGGGGATTGCTGATATCGGTGTTGTCCCCACGGCAACAGATTCATCGAGAGGGAAAAACCATCCAAAATCACCAAAATAAAAGATTGACCAGATCCCAATAAAAAAGCCGATAACAATGGCTTGATCCTTCCAAAAAGACTTTTGTTCCATAACTATCATCCTATATTTCAAATTTTAACCATATTAATGGTTCAATCCTAAAAGATAATATTTGTCTTTCAATAATTTATTTATATTCTGATGTAAGTATTGCTTCACCATTCAAACTGAGTTGATTATTTGAGTTGGGTTTGTTTATCAACAGGAATTAGTTGTTGGTGTCCCTCGCCATGGGAATCAATCAAATCTGGGGCACTCAATGTTTATGAAATCGCGAAAGAAGGACTACTTTCCCTTAATGAAGTTGCTGATGCTGCGAAAAATTATGTATCAGCTAATGTAGAACAGATATCTAAAGGACTCTCTAATTTAGGGAAAGACATGGTTGATAGTTTTGAGGAACTAAAAAATCTTGCGTCTGACTTGTACCATCAATTCTTAGTACCTACCCTTGAAAAAATCATGGAATGGCTCAAATATATGGCGGAAGTGATATTTGAAGGCGCGGCTACTATCCTAAAACGAGTGAGTGATACAGTTTTCAATACAAGCGTATGGATTTATAAAAGAATCTTTAAAATTGCACTCGGATTGGAAGATTTTGGGGATTTAGCAAAAGAAGTTTTCATTGAAATTATTAAATTAATAGACTCAAGTGTTATGGAATTAAAAGAGGATGTACAAGAAAAAATTCTTAAAATGGAACCATACGCCACCATATTCGCTGTCTTAGAAGGGTTTCAGACAATTGTCGATTTTTTAACTAATATTGTCAATCCAGAAAAATTATTACAAAATTTAGTGGATTCTTATATTCGACCTTGGGTCGTAGATTATTTTAAAGGATTACTCCCCTTAGAAAAGATTCCTATTCCAGAAATTGAAGATTTGATTTTAAATGTCGCATGTGACAATATCTTTAACGTAGGGCGATTATTCGGGCATCCGACAGCGGGACTCGAAAAGTCATTAGAACGCATTGTAAATTTCTTAGTTAAAAGGGCACTGGAGAGTGCAGTTGCAATTCAGGACGCTCCTGAATCGGAAGCCCCAAATTGGGCATGGGATATTCTTGTAACATTTCTGACTTTAGAAGGTATAGTGATAGGTTGTCTAGCTTTTCGTAAAGAATTTGAAGTTGTGTTACCAAAGAAATTCAGCCAAGTTGGAACCGCTATTACCATTGTTGGGCTCGCTTTAGGAGTTCTAAATCTTCTAAGTATCGCAGGAAATTTTATTTCTGCCGATTTTCTTGGTGATGATGTCGCAAAACTTTTGAACTCAATTAAAAAAGGTAAAGATTTTGCCCTAGCAAATTCTACTTCAACAGTTTTAACAATTGCTGGAATAATTAACCAATTAATGGGTGGTTCTGCGTCATGGCCAGAATATATAGTCCCTGCTTTAGGATTGTATGTGAATTTACTAAGCCTTGTAGCGGCGATCGGGTCTGGTAGTATAAAAAGTGATCCGATATTTATCGCCCTAATTGAGATATATGAGGAAATGCAAGCCGAAGAGGAACCTGATCTTGTAGGAGGGGCAAGACAGAATTTATTCTCTGGAAATGCGAAAGCACAAGAACTCTATTCAGGTTATACAAATCCAACGCAAGTTACAACTGTGCCTATTATTCTTGTAGATCAACCATGGTATGGTCCTGATGTTCTTAATTATTGTTTTGTGGATCGGGACTATGGACGCGAAAGAGCGCCAGATTTCATAGATGAATTGGGTAATATTACTAATTTCTGGATATCTGTGAAGGTGAGGAACACTAGTCTCGTTGAGGCACGAATTCATGTAACTTTCTTCTATAGTATTGAAGATGGTCCTCTACAACAAATCTGTGAGGTCACTTATGATAAAGAAAAAGGTGATGTGCTTAATCCAAAAGAAGTTCGCGAATATTTTTACCAAAATTGGAGTTTTTCAAGGTCTGAAGTGGCTGATGTTTGTCGAGGAAAATATAAAATCATTGCCACCGTTTCGATAGATGGTAATTATGACCAAGAGAAAAGTCATCTGCAAAATTCTGTGCAGATACGGATCCCTCCTCATTTCCAAATAGCCCCTATTGATATCTCAGCCAGCGTACCAATACGTTCCAAAATTTACAATGATAAAGAATATCCTCTAATAAGGGAGGGGGAAATGCTTATACTCTCGACAAAAATTACCAATACAGGGGGAAAATTTGACCATCATAAGAAACTAACGGTACGATGGTATGTTGACACGGAGGAAGGGAAATCCATGATTATTGCTCAACAAAAATATGGGGCACCAGAAGGTATTTCACTAGAATATAGGGCTGAAATTCCGATTGATCTCCATGTCGAAACGACTAATCTAGGACTGAGCTCTTTAGGGCTTTCAAATATGATTCGATGGTTTAAAGTAACTATTTCAAAAGCTGATTTTGCAGATTGCCTCGCAGAGAATATGCCTATCTTTACCGATAAACAAGAAGTAAAATTCGGGATTGCAATTGATGCTTGGCCACCCGAGCTCCAAATTCTGGACGTGAATGCCAGTAATTCAACCCCTATAGAAGGCGAACTCATAACCTGCCGTTGTCGCCTAAAAAATCCAGGAAAAGCCCCTATTTCAGTATTAGGACATTTAAAAATGGAAGAACTTGCTGAAGATGGAGAAACTATTTTAAAGACTCATCATCCGAAAATAGAATTTATCCAGCCAACCTTCATTACGAACCCTTTTGACGGAGGAAACTCAAATGAAGGACAAAAATGCACATTTATGAGTTTCGATTTTATTCCTACATCCGATATGTGGGTTGATTCTATAAAAATTAGACAAAAACCAGGAACTACTGAACCAGTAAGGTGTTCCAAAATTAGAATATTATACTTAGGTTGGCCAATTACTAGTACCGAAACGATATGGGATTCTAAAAGAGGTATACATTATTTCAATTATCCTGTTTTCCTTGAAGAAGGAAAGGAATACACTTTTCAATTTGAGGTAATAAATGGAGTTCCAATGACTGGAGAAAGAGATTATCGGATAGCTGACAATACTATAATAAAAAATGCCGTAATTACAGTGGATAACAACAAATTTGTATATAAGCATCCCAAAATTAAGTTGTTTTGTTTAAACACTTTGCCACCTGAATCTGAAGGGCTTATTGAAATGGTATGGAATACCTCTGAGAGAATGGAAACAAAATATCTCCGATGGAACTTTAGCTCTGCAGCACAACACATCGATATCAGTCAAACAATACCAATCAACATAAAAGCGCCGGAAATTAAAGGATTTAAATTAGAATGTGAGAATCCTATCAAAACAATGGGGCGTATTAGAGTTGCTGAATATCGAATAAAAGCCAATTGGGAAAACCAAGATGTTTCAATGAATATTCAAAACATTACCGTTAATTTTTCCACAACCCCCCCCGAAGATCATACTAAATGGTTCAAAATATATATACGGGATACCCCTGATACATTCCCCATACCTGCAAAAGATTTCTTAATTGATTTAAAACAATCAAATCCCAAAGAATTCATTGTAGGAATTGCTGCATCAAAGAATGTTCCCGTGGGCTCTACTTTAAATTTCACACTCAAAGCAACTGCAACAATCGATGCAATATTTAATTCTAGACCTTTACACCAAACGATTGAAAAAACTCTTCAACTACAATTCTTTGTAAGTTCAGATTTCTCGGAAATTTTTGATTTAGAATGTAGAGAACAGCGGCGGGAAGTGCAACGCGAAAAACAAACAGACTATCCTATAACGCTATATAACTATACAAGAAGAAATCTTGATATTGCTATTTCGACCTCAGGAAACGCACAAGTCGAGACCAACAAATGGGATTATTATTTTACGCTTAATAAGGCAAAAAATTTAACGTTAGAATTAGGAATAGATCCAAAAAACTTAAATTTAAGAGTGAGTTCGGAAATTCCAAATGAAATAACTAACATTATTACGGCAAAATTTAATTGGAATCCCTTTTTAGAAGATAATCCAGATTTTATACTGGAAAAGAGCCTACATATCATTACAATTTTTCAACCTGAACCATTTCCAGTTATAATGAATTTTCGAACTTCTCAAAATGCGGCAGACCCTGGTATAACCTTTACTCTGACGGCTATCCTTTCCGTTCTTTTAACTGCCACAAACCCCTCATATAACATAACTTTAGAGATCGAAGGTGATTTAATTTTCATAAATCAGCCGCAAAAAACTTTACAATTGAGAAAAAATGAACCACAAACAATCACTTGGGATGTTAAAATACCAGAAAATGCACCTATTGGATCAACAATTCCGGTAAAATTAAGTGTAAAATTAGACGAACGGACAATATCTTCGGTCCTCAATATAAAAGTAACAAATTATCGCAAGGATTATGAATTTTCATTCAAAGTTGATTGGCGAGTTCTTTCCGTAATCCAAGGTAGAAAAGGAATTGTAACTGCAACAATAAAGAATATAGGTAGAAAACCAGATATCATCAAATTAGATATAAAGCAAATGCTGCCCGTAGGATGGTACGCAAGACCATCCCATAAAAGCTTATCTGTGAAACCAGACCAACAAAAATCTCTAAAAATATATATTTTTGCTCCTTCTAATGCCAATTTAGGTGAAACCGGTAAAATTATTATTAAAGCTTTTAGTAAGAACAATCCTGGCCTTGTCCAAACAAAAAACGTTACCGTTAAAGCAGCGCGTCCTGCGCCCAAATGGAGCTTACAAGTGAGCCTTGATAAAAATAAAAAATTAGTCAGCCCTGGAGGGTCTTCAACATTCACAATTAAGGTAATAAACAATGGTAATCGCCCTTTAGGTCAAGTTCTTCTCTCAGTAAGACATAAATACCAACCTATTCAATTTGAAATAAAAATTCTCCCAAATTCTCTGGACCTTAGAAGACCAGGCGCTATAAGCAACGCAGCAATAACAATCAAACCCAAATTAACTGGTCCAGGAACCTATAAATTTGATATTATTGCACGTTGGCAGGAAAAAATCATGTATGCTGAAGATAAAAAATCAATACAAATCGAATATTCCACTGCAGTTTTCTTAAAAAGTAAATATGGCCTCATATCGATAATTGCAATAGCAGGACTTATAACTACCCTCATCTTTCTCTTTACTTTCGGTATTTAAGTTCAATTGCCATTGTCTTGTGCAGTGATACTTGTGAAACTTTCAATTAAACCTTTTATTAATTCTTACATGTTGCCTTGTACGTGTAATAAGGAGGTCTGGGATATCTTACTCCAAAAATTTAATACCCGGTTGCGAAAGGAGGGTAAAAAAGAAGATTCACACCAGTTAAATGAAATTCTAACAATTAGATCTGATGGAATTGCATTACTTGAGGGACCCATTATAAAAGAGTTTAAATTTTCTAAAGATGGAGTTAAAGCACTAGAGTTAAGAAAAGCTTTAAGCGAAAAGAATTATAGTAAAGAAGAAATAATACAAAAAATTGCTACAACTTTTAAGATTTCATCTTTTCAAGTTGATACGTTCTTCAGACGTGTTGAAAAATGGATCGGAAGTGCCGAATATCGATTTATAAAAAGCAAACCTCCTATAGATGAACATTTATTCAATATACCTCTATTAATTCAATGGGAAATTACTGCAGAATGCAATTTAAAATGCATTCACTGCTACGCTAATACCGACGGGGCGCCAGCCTCAGATGAATTGACAACTGAAGAAATTATTTCTTTTATAAATGAGTACGCAGTGAATGGCGGGCGAGGTATCCATTTTCTCGGTGGTGAACCATTTATTCGCCCCGACATACTTCATATTCTCAAAAAATGCTCAGAACTAGGATTATTTTCTCACGTATCCACTAATGGAACTTTAATTACACAAGAACTTGCCAATAAACTTGCCTCATTGAAAAGGACCACTATTGATGTTAGTTTGGATGGGGTTTGTCCAAAATCCCATGATTCATTCCGCGGAGTGAAAGGCACATTTGATCGTGTATTACACTCATTAGATCTATTGAGAGAGGCAGGAGTCACTATAAATGTCACCACCGTCTTAGGAAAGCATAATTTCACAGAATTAGAGAAATTAGTTGAAACTGCAGTGGATTTTGGAGCTAAAAGAATCCAATTTCTTACATTTTCACCAGTCGGACGGGGCTCTGAAGCCCAAAAGAAGTATGGCTTTAATGAAAAACAGCTTAAAATTGTGAGAAAAAAAATTTTCGATACAATCTTTGAGTATTGGGATATTATTTATATCGATGCCCCGATGATAGGATGCAATCCACTCGCACTACGCACATATGAAGTTCTGAATTTTCCAGGATTCGAATTATATTATGATCTTTTAGTTGGATGCAATGCAGGTATTTCAAAAGCTACAATCGATTTTACTGGTAACGTATTTCCTTGCCCACAAGTTCGAAAATCTTTTGGCAATATCCGGAATGAAAACTTTCTTACAATTTGGAATAATTTACATTCTTTTTGTCTTAAAAATAAGGTCTGTTCGACAAAAAATTGTCCACTCGAACGCTATTGTGGTGGAAAATGCCGAATTAATTCTTAATTTGCGATGTATTTCTTTAATAAAGAAAAAATTAATGAACTTAAAAGAGATTTTTTGCATAACCTATAAAAAATTAAAAACTGATAACCATGACGATTTTCGTAATAGGGCATCTGGCAATTGATGAAGTAATTATAGATGGAAAAGAGCGCCCTTATTCACTTGGTGGCACTGCTGCTTTTTCCTCAATCGTTTGTTCGCGCCTTGCAGCTCCAGAAAACGTCTCTGTAATCTCCAAAATTGGTCCAGATTTTCCGGAAACTTTTTTATCGATTTTGACAAAATTTAACGTGGATATTCAATATATTAAGCGTGTTAAAAGACATTCAACTCGTTACGTATTGGAGTATTGGAATGATGAAAGAAAATTGACCCTCAAATCGGTCTGCGCGCCCATCACCATCGAAGATTTTCCGAAAGGAATTACAAACGCGAATTTAATATATTTTGGTCCAATTGCTAATGAAATCCCTTTAGAAACTATAATTAACACAAAAGAAATATCAAATTCACTTCTGGCTTTAGATATACAAGGATTGATTCGTTTTAGAGACTCCGATGGAACGTTATACTTCAGAAGTAGTGAAAAAATTGATGAAATCTTATCTTATATTGATATCGTCAAATTAGATCTCGCTGAAGCACAAATTGTGACGGGCGCTTCAAAATTACGCGATATTACAACCTATTTATCTCAATTAGGATTGAAACTATTTATCATTACAAAGAGTCGGGGTGGTTCTATTCTATATTATGATGGAAAAATCGTGAAAATACCAGCTATCTTGTTAAAACAAATTTATAACACCACGGGTGCAGGCGATTGTTTCTTCAGTAGTTTTTTAGTTGAGTACCTACGAACTAATGATCCATTTGTAGCAATTCAATTTGCGACCAAGGCAGTCTCTTATCTGATTGGCTCCCCTGAAGGTGTTGAAAGCTTTCTTGCTAAAGGAAATATCTATCAAATAATAGATAATTTTATAGAACAGAATAAATTGCGCTAAAATTTTAACTCATTAGCAACGTGTGCGGCTTCTGATGTGATTTTGGTTACAGCATTCCGTAAATCGTTGATAAGCTCTTGAAAATTTGGGATTGCCGCACGATCAAAATCTTGAATAACTTTAGCAATAAGATTTTGTGCTTCAATAAGGTTCTTGCTCTGAGAAAAACTAGCTGCTTGAGATATCTCATTATTTAATTGATTAAGAACCCAAGAAATGATGGTTCTTCCATCTGGATCTTCTTTTTTCTGTGTAAAATAATCTTGAAATCGAAGAAGAAGGTGCATTATGTTCAGTGTGGATGACTTAACACCATCTGCTTGACAGAAACGAATAAAAAGTTTCTTTTCTGATTCGTCCATTCTATTCACAAACAATCCAAATTTGAAATTAGAATTATTAACTCCGATTTTTTCGTTCTGCCTTTGCTCTAACTTTAACTACACGTCGGTGAACTGCGCAGGATACACAATAGTATTTAATTACTTTTTGGCGAGGAATTTGAGCCCCTTGCGCCCTTAGCTCTTTTACCATTTGATAATCAACTAAAGAAACATTTTTTGTTACACGTTTCGCTTTATCACGGGGGACATGCTTCCCACATGAACTACACTGGACAAATCCAGGATTGCCACTCTTACCTTTGCGTCTTCCACCACTTTTGCGTTTTTTAGGCATTTTTACAAGACCACCTTTGCATTTACCTTTATCATCTCTTTCGGATTTTTCACCTATTTCTAGATATCATGGTTTCTAAATCCTTTGAGATATAAAAAAATTAAGATTTAAAAAATCCTTTGGTCTATCAAAAAAAATTCTTTATCTCGTTCTCGTTCTTATTAAATAAAATCTAAAAGTTAAAATAGGTATTAAAGAATAAATCTTAAACAAGCCATCTATATCTAAATTTAATTTAAATAGGTTCGGGAAAATGTCTGTTACAAACGTGTGGGATGCATTAACCGAATTCAAAAATGTTGTAAAAAGAACGAAATCCATTCAGAATGAACTAGAAAAGTGGGGGGATCATGTAATTCAATTTATTGTGAAAGGCGGAGAAGATTGTAACATCATGGTACGCAATGGACAAATAATATTGGAGAAAGGAAAGAAAGATAATCCTGATCTCACCTTTACTGCATTGGATGGGCATCTCGTAAAATTAATTACGGGACAAGAAGATTATACATCCCTGGATATCTTAGGAAACATCACCTTTCAGGGAAATGAAGCTGATAAACATAAATTCATCGGAATACTCGGTCTATTTGTTGATGCTATCCTTGGTGAAACTGAAGGATTTGACGAATTCGAATGATATATCATTGAGGGGGCCTTTATCGCTCAACTTCATTTCCTTATAAAATCTACAAATGGCGTAACCACTAACAAATTTTTAATAAAAGATCTTCCTGGGACATCAGGTCGCCTAGATATCATTTTTCGATGCCTTTTAGCATCATTTTCTTTTGGATATCGAAATATTAATTTCCATACTGTGTTAAATGGACCACCAAATCCCCCAATATCGCTAACATTTAATGGTTCCAAACTGAAAAATTTCCCCTCTGACGAGATTAGATTAGCGCGCCTCTTTCAAACTTTTTTAGATCCACAAAGGGCAACTCATATAGAAGGCATATCACTTGAATCTAAATCTTTCCTTGAAGTTGCTCACGAACTCGCCCAACATGGATGGGTTTTTCTTTTAGGAGAAAATTTCCCACCTTTTGAGACCTATTTAAAAGGATTAAATCATAAAAAATCGGAAATCAAATCACTTTCCTTTATTTTATCTGATAATATTGATTTAGAAAAACAAGAAGAAGAAAGGTTAATTAAAGAATTAGATGCAAAACCCATTAGTCTCGGCACAAAAAGCTATTTAGCAAGCCATTGCATCATTTTCTTGCTCATAGAATTAAATAGACTTCATTTCTTCAACAATCTTGAAGGATAAAAGTTTAAAAGGGTTGAGGTTATTATGTGTCCATAATTAGCTTTCTATCGTATATGGAGATTTGAGAAGTGCCTCAAAAGCAAGAACCCGACACAATTCAAGAACTTAATGAAATCTTGCTCGATAAAGATCATTTGAAGGAACATAATATAACTAAAGCCATGAATCGGCTGGCAGTCAAACTAACAAAGGCTAATCTTTGGATGTATATCCTTCGATTATTAGAAGATGAACCCCTCTATGGCTATGAGATCAAACAAAAGATTCAGACAAAGTTTGGCTTCCAACCTGCAATTGTATCAGGATATGTTATTCTATATAAAATGAAGCGGGATGGTCTCGTCCAAGTTGAATGGAAAACTAGCAATGAGGAAGGTAAACCCAACCGTAAATACTATAGTATAACTGAAATTGGGAAACTTGCGATGAATCGGGCGAAAAAATACTTGGAAACGCTAATATCAACTGTTTTTGATAAAGCTGAGAGTAAATTCTAATATATCTAAATAAAATTTAAAAATGATTTAAAAAGGCGTGGACAAGTTTCTAAATAAAATCTTCTTTTAGAAGGAAAGATTAGGGATAATATTTCTTAAATTTATTAAGTAATGGCTTTTTCCGTACTAGTTGTCAGTTCTGCTGGGCGACTGATTAGTTCATTTGAATGGGTGTCGTTTTCATTAAGAGCATTTTCATGGTCTTTTTCTTTATTTTTTTGATCAATTTCTGGGAGTACTTTTCGGGCATAGAGAATACGTTGAATCACAGTCACATGGGTCATAATTGCTAGGATAATCATTCCAATACCGGTATAATTATAGAGAGGATTAGTAGTATAAGCTAGCCAAGGCGTTCCTTGTAAGATGAGAACAATCATAATCAAAATCATTCGTTCTCCCCTTTCAGCTAAACCGACTGCCATTTTTTCGGCGCCTGCAGCTTCAGCTCTTGCTCGTGTATAGCTTACAAGAAATGATCCAACGAGTGCAATAAGTCCAATCCATGGAACGCATAGTACTGAATTAGGAAATCCAACTAAAATGATACTCCCAATAATAATTGCATCAGAATATCGATCTAACACAGAATCAAGGAAGCCACCGAAGGCTGTAATTTGATGAGAGTTACGGGCAATGGCTCCATCAAGAGCATCAAAGTAACCTGCCAATAGAAATAAACCTGCAGTAACTATGAGAATATAATTCCAGTAAGGGTAGATAAATATTAAACCTGCGGCTATTATAGAAACCAAAAAGCCTAATAATGTGGCAATATTTGGTGTTATTCCTAATTTTATTGCAAAATTTGCGGCAGGTTTCATAATTCTTTCTGAAATACTTCTTAACCTGCTTAGTACCAATTTTCACACCAAAAAAAATTGACTTAAACTTAATCTTTTTAATTAATTATGTCAAGTTAGAGGTATTATAAATATGTTTTTATAAATCAGAAATAACAACATATATCTGTTAATTCCTTAATATTTTTTACCTAAATTTAACCTTAAATCTGTTTATTTTTATGTAAAATTTTGAAGACATAAAATTAAAAATTCAAAACTAAGTTTTTATGTAATTTAAAAAAAACATAAATGAAAAGTAAAAAAACCTAAAAATTGCAATTTTTATGTTAATTTTTAGGATTGTTAAGTCAAATTTTTAACTTAAAAAATTGTATATTATCTTTACTCAAACTTTAATAAAATTAAGTTAGGGCATCTTGAATGCGCTGAATAACCCAGTTTTTATCCATAATGAGAAGTAGTGGTGCAAGCTTTGGTCCACTTTTCTTTCCTAATAGAATTTTGTATAAAATTTGAAACATTTTTCGACTACTTTTTAAGGTTTCCTTTCCAATGGAATAAATTTCCTGTTCTAAACTTTTTTCTTCCCATTCATTATTTTCAAATCTATCAATAAATATTTCTAGTGCCTTCCGCTCCTCGATTGTTATTTGATTCTTAATTTCTGAATTAATTTCTTCAGTTATTTCAAATTTAATTTTGTCTGGTGCATACATTTGTAAGTATTTCTTAGTTCTTTCCAAAGAGCGTTCTATTTGTTGTTTTTCCCAGTCAGTTATTTCATTTACTTCATATATTTTTTTAGCAATTTCGATTGCCTTTTGTATAAGATTTTCTTTTCCAATAACCTTTTCCAAGGGAACGAGTTGTAATTTAGTCGAAGTAGGAAGGGCTTTTGGTATCTTTGAAGGCAATTTTTCCACAACTTGGCATAATTCATATAATCTTCGATACATTCCAACTTTATTTGGCTCAATTTTTAATTTATTCATCACATTTTGAGTATCAAAATCATAAAATAATTTAGAATAGTCGATAAGATCATCATCTAATTTTGGAATATCTAAATCTATATCAATTAGTTTGTATCTTTTCCCGTGTTTCTGGGAGTCCATAATATTAGATTGGGATTTCGGTTTTCGTAAGAAGAATAGTTTGAGGGATTCTGGAGAAGAAAAGGAAGGCCAATCCCAAGTTGCGATAGTATTTCCTAATGATGCCGACATTTTTTGATTACCAACTAATACATATTCATAAGGTTGAAGCGGATTGGGACTTTTAGTTGGACAAGGCTCTGGCCAATCGAAAATCTCCTCCGCAATGTTACCCGCCACCCAAAAAGAACCTGCACCAATCCGTGGGGTACCCGTAACATGCGGACAAT
>SUPS01000267.1 GCA_005191415.1 Candidatus Helarchaeota ASGARD archaeon Hel_GB_A | reverse complement strand
TCGAAGTAAGCTGCCTTATATTTGGTCATGTTCTCATCGTCTCCCCAGAAATATATTGGCATGGACGGTGCAGGTGCTTCACAAACTAATTCTGCCTGGATATCCTTCACAGGGTTTCCATTTTCATCATATGCTTGCACTTTCATCCCAAGGGCTTTCCCCTGGATCTCGCCCGAATATACTGGTAAAATTGGAAGTGCCGCAGCGAAGCATCCGTTAATATCTGTCCCTCCGCTTATTGAGTTGAAATACAAATCTTGCTTGATTTCCTTATAAACGTATTCAAAACCCTCAGGAGAGAGTGCCGAGGCAGTTTGAGAAATCTCTCTCAAGGAACTTAAATCGTAGTTCGCTGCTGGTTTAGCATTGATCCTCATTAAATAGTGGATATAAGCTGCACTGGTGCCAAAAATGGAAATTCTATACTTTTCTATTAATTCAAACATCCGTAAAGGATGAGGATATAAAGGATTCCCCTCATATAGGAAAATAGTTGCCCCCACGGCTAAAGAACTTATCAACCAATTCCACATCATCCAGGAAGGAGCTGTTATATAATTAATTATATCTGTCCTCTTCAGGTCTGTAGAGAGCATCAATTCTTTTAGATGATTGATGAGGACCCCTCCTACACTTTGCACCATACATTTTGGCTTGCCTGTCGTTCCTGATGAGAACATAATATAAATAGGATGATTAAAATCCACCTGCTCAAATTTGATTTTTGGATTCGGCTCTTTTGAGATAAAATCTTCCCAATAAACTGCTTTAGGAATGCTCCTGATGTCTGGTTCTCCCTCCGATACATATGATACTACGATAACTTTCTCAATAGAAGGAATCGCCTCAACTACCTGCTTTGCATTAGGAATCGTATTAAATATTTTACCTCGATAGTAATACCCATCCACTGTAAAGAGAATTTTCGGCTCTATTTGCCCAAATCTATCAATAACCGCGTTTGCTTGAAGCTCTGCCCCGCAGGATGCCCAAATAGCGCCAATACTTGCTGTTGCTAGCATGGCAATAGGAGTCTCGATTAAATTTGGGATATATGAGACAACTCGGTCCCCCGATTTAACACCTATCTCACGGAGCGATTTAGTTAAACGTGCCACAGTTGTATTTAATTCTGCATAGGTCATTTGTTTTGAAACTTTTGTCTCTCCTTGGAAAATGAAGGCTAAGTGGTTGTCTTTATACTTTAAAAGATTTTCCGCAAAATTTAATTTCGCTCCTGGATACCATTTCGCGCCTGGAAACACTTGCAAATCTTCTACAATTTTTTTATACCGTTCAGAAGCAATTATACCTCCAAAATCCCACATTGCTTCCCAAAATTCCTCGATATTATTTACCGACCATCGATATAGATCTTTGCCTCCTTTAATGTCTTGATTATATTTTTCATTTACATAGTCAATGAATTTTGTAACTTCTGCCTTTTTAATCCATTCTTCAGATGGTTCCCAAAGTTTTTTCCGTGTAAGACGCATTTTAATAAATCTTCATTTAGCTTTTAGTTGATAATACAAATTTCTTTATCTACCACCTTTTTATTTATCATTTTTTATGTCATTATTTATTGAATAGTTCTCAATGGTAATCTGATTATGTCACTCAGAAACTATGAGATTTGGCAAAGATTAACTGACCATCCCGCGAATCCACTGATAAAACCGAAGCGCCCTGAGTGGATCGTTGGTGATCCAACTATTATCCCTCCTAAGGAGTCTCCTGATGGGAAATGGCATCTTTTCGCTCATGGTATACTATTTGGCATTACTCATTATGTCTCATTAGATGGCATTCATTGGATTAATACCTATCACAAAATAGATTCTGGAATGCGGGCATTTCTCTTCAAAGAGGATGAAATATATTATCTTTTCTATGAAAAATATCAAAATATAGCCACATCCTGCATTGTAGTCCGCCATTCTACAGATTTATTTCATTGGAGCGCCCCGTACAAAATTTTAAAACCCGAATTGCCTTGGGAAGGCAAAAGTGATCGTAAGCTAGCGTGTCCTTGTCTGGTAAAATTAGAAGACCGATATCGGTTATATTACTCAGGTGGAACGGTCGTTTTATGGGATTGTCTATTTTTTGAACCGAAATATATTGGTGTCGCAGAGGCGGAATCAATCAAAGGACCTTATAAAAAGAGGCAAAAACCGATTATCTCTCCTTCAAAAGAACATCCTTTCCGGAATTATGCTGCAGGAGGGATAAAGGTCATCAAAACAAGAGATTCTTGGCTTGGCTTTAATAATGGTATCTACAAAGAAAATGGTTTTAGGAGTAGATCTAGTATTTTATTACTAAAATCCGATGATGGACTAAGATGGGATGATGCGCTCCCACGTCCAATTTTATATCCTTGCGGAACTGGATGGAAAAGATCATTTGTGTACCAATTAGATATAAGAAAAGTAAATGATACCTACTGGATTTACTATAATGCGCGTGATGGTTGGGCACTCGGGTGGGAAGGAATTGGCTTAGCTCAATTAAAAATGAAATAATTCCAATATAGATATTGTAAGGAACATCTCTTAATTCTTGAGAAATATTTAAAATTTAATTAGAATTAGGTTTTTTATCTCTCATTTGAAAACTTTCTTGGATGAATGCTGGTAATGAAAATTGGGATATTTTCGGAATGTGTAATTTACGACCCACCATTTCCTTCGGGGGTAGCTCGTTTTTTCCGAGAAATCACGACCGAACTTGCTCGTAGAGGGCATGAAATTTTTATTTTTGAACCATTTGGGCATCCTAATCAACCGAAAATCCAAAAAATTAAAGATGGCATTACTGTATATCGCGCTTTTTCTATCCCTCTTGGAAAGTACATGAATTTTCCTGTATGTATTCCTTTAAAAGAAATTTTCTCCGGCATTTCTATTGATTTAGATATTGTACATGCAAATAGTTCTGGAATAGGGGTCTTGGCTGGTCTTACTTCCTATCGACAGCGAATACCTCGTATTATCTCATATCATACCCCTTTAGTTCATTATACAAGCTATGCCCCTTTACCATTTTTTATCTTACGAAACGCTAGACTCGTGAATTATCTCGAACGTCTCGTTTATAACCAATTTAATATGACGATTGTTCCTACTGAAGGGGTTAAAAAGGAACTTATCCGTCGAGGTTTCACTGGTCCTTTCGGTTTTTTCCCAACTTGTCTCGATCTTCAAAGTCTCCCCCATCCTTCACGTCGTGATTTAAAAGATTTCGAAGCTCGGTACAATTTAACTAGAAAGAAAGTAATTCTTTTTGTAGGGCGTATGAGCCCTGAAAAGGGCGTTAATCAAATTCTACAATTAATTCCCGCTATTATAAAAGAAGAACCAAATACTCACTTTCTAATGGTAGGGACCGGTCCATTCTTGGAAGATTACAAACAAAAATGTAGACAAATGAATTTAACAAAATATGTGACATTTACAGGATATCTTAATGACTATGATTTATTTACAGCTATCAATCTTGCACAAATTGGACTCATTTTCGTGAATGAAGCTCAAATTTTTGATATGACTATTTTGGAGTATTGGAATTATGGCTTGCCATTAATTATTCGCAAAGCGATGGGTATTGAAGAAGTCGTAGAAGACCAATATACTGGGCTCTTATTTTCCAGTATGCAAGAAGCAAAAAGGAATATTCTCCTTCTTTTAAAGGATGATGAACTCAGAACTAAAATCCGAAATAATTGTAGAAAGACAGTCGAAGAGAAATACAACATCCGAAAAACAATCATAAATCTCGAAAATCTATATGAAAAATGTTGTTAAAAAATTTGAATAAAAGTAACTGCGCATCTCTTTTTTTAGTAAATATCTAATGCCCTATTTTCCCCTTATTACAAACTATTTATCTGAAAAATCCTCTATTTTCATAATTTCGTAGATCAGGACTTTTCGTATTTTTAATTTATCCTTAATAAAAAAATTTAAAATTTTAAAGATCCTCATATTCTTTAGTTGAATTAAATTAATAGAACCAAAAATGCTTGTCTTAGCAATCTCAGGAAGGTCCGAAATAGCCCTTATATAAATTTTTTTAGAGGGAATATCATGAAATTGGATAAAAGAGTTATATTAAGACTTTTTCTCATATTACTGATTTCAACGTCTATAATCCCATCAATCTCTCCCTTGACACAATTAAAACCTAAAACCGTAAAAAATGGCTTAATTCTATTAAATATTTCCACTACAAAATTATGGCAGGCTATTTGGGAAACGGATCAGAGCGATTATGCTAAAGATCTCGAGATAGGATCCGATGGCAATATCTATGCAATTGTGCAAATTTATAACTCAACTTCCTCGCGATATAATATTGGAATTGTTAAATATGATTCACAAGGGCAATTATTGTGGGATCGGATCTACGATGGAGGTGCGCATGATAATCCCTATGGAATAGCTTTAGATTCAGCAAATAATGTATATATTACGGGGTATACGACCAGTAGTGGTGCAGGAGGTAAGGATGTCTTCTTAATAAAATACGACAGTGATGGTAACTACCTCTGGACCAAGACATGGGGTGGTTCAAATGATGAAAATGGATATGGAGTTGCGTGGTATTCGGACAACAGCATTCTTATAGTAGGCGAGACTTATAGTTTTGGCGCAGGGAGTAGGGATCTACTTGTATTAAAATATGATATTGATGGGAATTATTTATGGAATTTAACATGGGGTGGTTCTAGTTCGGATTATGGCGATGATGTAATCGTATCTCCAGATGGGTTTATTTATGTTGTAGGTTCTACCGCAAGTTTTGGTGCAGGTGGTTATGATCCTGTTGTAATTAAATATGATTTAAATGGAACGCAAATCTGGAATCGCACTGC
>SUPS01000033.1 GCA_005191415.1 Candidatus Helarchaeota ASGARD archaeon Hel_GB_A | reverse complement strand
AAACCATTCGAAATTTTTAATTATTGCTTTTCAGATAAAACTTACCATTTACAAACTTACGAATTTTTCATGTTGTAAAAAATAGAAATTCAAAAAATTATTGAGTAAGGTAAATTATTTTCGCTTTTTAAATTTAAGAATTTTTTCTAAAGGGAACTAACGAAAATTGGGCAATTCAATCGATTTTCTAATAATAATCGAGTAGTTTCAATAGTTCTAAATCCATATTTCTCTCGATATAAATCTTTTATTTTTTTCATTTTGGGTTCAGGTGTGGTCCGTGAAATTTTTGAGTATTTTTGAAATTTCTTTCGGGAATATATCTCGAGAAAATTAAAAATCTTGTCTACATTCTTTTTGATGGTTTTAATTGCCTTTTCTAAAGCGGGATGAGCCCCTTCCCATAATTCAATATCTGTTATAATCGAAGGCTGCAATTTTTCAGGCGGATCGTGGTAAATGTTTGATATTCGCATAGATAACTCTCTATACTTACAAAATTCGCTATTATTTTTCAAATAATTCGTTAAAAATTGCGCTTCGTGGGAAGTTAAATTTTCCGGGCGTTTTAAAAGGATAGTTTTCATTTTTTTGAACTCTTGTTGCGCTTGCTCTAATGTATATCTAAATTGGCGTAAGACTAGAGAAAGCGCCCCTTTCACCTTTTGGCGATAATATTTTAGATTTTTTTCAGTTAGCCCATTTTTAGGCAGCCTTTGAATTAATTCTTCCCGTAAGCTTTTAGAATATGGCGTGTTATGCCTGCTCAATTTTTCAAGAATGCCGTTTAGACTTGTTTTAAACTTAGACAATTGATCTGTCTGAAATAACGCTATAATCAACTGGTAAAAATAATGAAAGGAAGCGACTATGGGATTTTCGAGCTTGATCTCAAACGTTTCTCCATCCATTATATATTTTTTGATAGTTTGATAGAGGGTTTTAATTTCTTTTATAATATTTTTAAATTTGCCTTTTGAAACTCGGTTCAATTCTTTTGAGATCCCACGATTCACAAGTTGAACTGTATGAAAACTACACCTAATGATAATTGCATCAGGAAATATCTTTAAAATCGCGGATTCCCAAGCAGGTTTGTAATCTACCACAATAAATTCGGGCTCGACCGTTAAATCGTCCCGCAAAATGATCAAGAATTCCACTATTTCGGGTTCGGTTTCGCCTTGTCCCAGATAGCCAGCAAGGTTCCGTTGGGTAACGTTGTCAGTTGCAAGTAAGATACCTGCTTTTTTTTAATGTGAGGTATTTTTGCGCCCCCTGTTGGATTCAACTCGAGAGCAGGGAACGTCCCGTCTAAACTCATAATCCCACTATATTGCTCAATATTTTCTTTATATTTTTTATGATTTTTCCTACAGTACTCCTTTCCATATGTTCTAATCCATCTCAAGATAGTTTTGTCTTTTAAGCTCACAGAATATAGGCGTTCCATTATTCGCCGGATCATACCAGCAGAGTTTCCAAAATCATAGTAAAGCGCAAGGATAGTATCCAAGATCGCTTCAGAAATGGAGAGCCCGGGGACAATCCCTTCTCTTTGGCATGGAAAAATTTTACCACAGGACTTGCACTTTATGTGAATACTCTCGAATTCAAGGAATTTTCGGAGGTCCTTTGTCCCAAGATCGGCAATTTTTCGTAAATAGGAATGAGACTTCTTGAGATTTTTTGAATTACAAAAAGGACAATGAAGAGTTTGGAGATTTATATCAGATAATTGAATGATTTCGATTCGTTTTTCAGTCTTATCAATCATAATTGATGAGCTGGAAAAAAAAGATAAGAAAGTGCGTATTCTCTCGGGAATATGGCAAGTATAAGCGAAGATCACAGGAGATATTTCTCTTTGATAGGCGACAAAAATAACCAAGTCGTAAGTACTTACCGTAATAAGAGTTTTCTTCTTTTAAAACGACAGGAATGAAAAATAGAAAAATCTTTAATAATTAGCGAAAATAATTTACCTTACTCAAATTATTTTAAAAATCTTTAAATTTTCTAAACGCTTTTTATGAAAAGAGACGAATCAAAAGGCTATAAAGAAAAAAAGTAGGGAAAATTAACTACAATTATGCGATTTTAGACATTTCTTTGAAAATTTTAGGGAGTAATTTTTCATATTGTTTATCATCTAAATGCGAGAGAATTTCGGCGGATGCTTTTTTGAGTAGATCTTTGAATGCCATTGGCTTCTCATTTCGGAGTAAAAGAAATGCAATTATATAATTTGAAGCAACAATGAATTCTTTACCCATTCCTGAGAAAAAGCTGAGAATTTTCATATCTGATAGGTTTAAACTAGCGAAGCCAGGTTTCATATTATTTAGACGATGGTTTGTATAGATATTAAGGAGGGTTTTTTGTGGAATTTTAAGAGAGTTAGGATATTTAGATAATAGATTTGCTCCAATTTCGTCATCCCACTCGATTATTATAATTCCTTTTGGCATTTTTTAATTCCACCTTAATTTAAGTAGGGAAAGAGACATCAAAACGTCGAATTTCTTGGATACTTAAATCCGAAATTTTTTCTTGTAATGATTTCTTTTTTTGTTTCAATTTTTTATTTAGCTCGGTATAATCCTTTGGAGGAATTCTTCCCTGCTCAAGATCTTCTTTTAGGGCGGTTATTTTTTCCTCAACGATAGATAATTCCTTTTTAAGATACTTGATTTTGTCTTGTATATCTATGTCTTCGTCCTCTAAGAACTCTTCTAAACTTTTTTGGGATTTTTTTGATTCAATCTCTTCTTGAACCTTTTTAGATGGTGATTCGCTTTCTATGGAAGATGCTGTCGATATTGGTTCTGTAATATTTTCTAATAAAGTGATATTTGGGAAAACGCGTAATTCATTGTAGTCGATTTGAGTTTTAATGGTATCAAAAAAAGTAAATAAGGAACTATCAGAGAAATTTGAAATAGAGTCTGAAATTTTGGTTTTATCATAAGACGTTATATTTATTTGGAGATAATTTTTAGAGAGGATCTCATTAATATTATGATTAATGAAATTCAAATGATGATTAATTTTTATGCAAAAAGATGTAGGAATTATAGGAGGAGAAATCTTAATACGTTCTTCTGCAATTTGGCTTGATTCTGATTCTAAAGGTTGCGGCTTTGATTCTTTTGGTTCATTTGAGGTCCTAACACTAACTTTAGTGTTCATTTCATTTTGAATTGATACATCTTGTTCTGGGGATGCTGGAGTAATTTCTTGTTTGATTTCATTTGATATTTGACTTTGTGAAATTGGTTTTGCATCAATTGGAATTTCAGATATTGGTTGTTGGGCAACCTTTTGAGCTTCTAATTTGGATTCAATTAATTTTGCACGTTCTAAAAACTCTATTGCTAACTTATCATCTCCAAGTTCCCGACACAAGGCTGCGATATTTCTGAATTTTTCAACAGATCCAATAAAATCCCCTTTCAGTAAGAGAGATTCGGCTTCTTGTAGTGCTTTATCACGATCGAGAAGAGGTCTAATTAAAGGAGAAATTTGTGGTGAGAGATCTAGAACTTCACCAATTATTTGAATCATTTTGGCACGATTTTCTGGATCTACAGCAACCATTCCATAGGTTTTGACACCCAATAATTTTTCTATTTTTTTGGGGGCTATAGCGTCTGGAATATCCTGTTTATTTGCAATAACACTAACTCGGGCATCAGGAACTTCTTTTTTCACTAAGTCAATAAAAAATTTCGATTTATCAATATTCTGAACAGTAGAATCGCTGACAATCAGAACAGCATCCGAATCTTGGATGAATTGAGGCCAAAGAAAACTGAATTGTTCTTGACCTGCAAAATCCCAGAGATGAAAATATAATTTTCCAATTTTAATTGTAACAATATCCCCAGTCATTGTTGGAACATGTTCCATTGGAATTTCTTCAGCTCTAATTAATCTAGAAATGGTTGTTTTTCCAACCCCTGAGAATCCAACTAATGCGATTTTAGGACGAAGATTTTGGTGTATTCTCTCAGCAATTGGATTAAAAGAGGCATACGAAGATTGATCTGTCGAAATCTGGATTAAATCTTCAAACATAGACATAAATTCTTCTTGCGCTCGCGATAATTGTTTTTCAAGATCTTCCATTGCATCGGTTAAATCAGAAAGAAAAATGAAAAACATTCTATTTTTAACGTCAGTTGAGTAAGTAATCCGAAATTTTCCAACGTTCATGAAATCAATTTTATCTTCGGAAGATTTTTCAAAATACGATGAAAGCGATTGAATAATAGGGGCAAGAGTGTCCCAATCAAGTGAGGACCCGAAATGCATGTGGTAAAGAATATTTTGATCCTTTATGACGTAAATATCGCGAAGCATGAAATTAACGCCCTTTATTCTTCATCGTTGGATCCAGTTTCTATTTCAATAGCGCCTCCTTCAGCTTCAACAATCTTAGTTCGAGGAGCTTTTTTTAATTTCACGACCCGTCGGGGTTCTTTAGTTCGGGTTGAGCGGGTGCCCATCATTGCATCAAGGGCTGAGCCATATCTTTGAAAAGATGGAACATATTCCTCAGTCTTATCTGTAGATTCTTTAGAAGGTTTAGATTGAGGCGAAGGAGGAGATGGAGTATGGATGTGGGTAGCAGTGGGTATTGGAGGTTTAGGAGGGGGCGAAGGTTCAGTTTTTTTTATAGTTTTCGTAGATGAGGGGGAGGGGGGAGAGGGGCTGGGACCAGCTTTTTTAGGAATTGAAGGCTCAGAACCTGGTTTTTTTCCGGTCGGAGATGGTGATTCAGCTGCTTTAGGAGAAGTTTTTACTTGACCCATTGTTTTTTTTAGTTCATCTAGCATTTCGCGTGTTTTTTGAATAGTAAATTTATAATCCAAAATGGTAGAACCTCTCTGTAATAGATCTACGGAAGTTTCTAAAGCTTTTATAGCTTCTGAGAGAGTTTCAATACCGATTTTTTCTTCAATTTTCTTTAATTCATTATTTACTGATCTTTTTAATTCTTCTAATGTAGTTTTTATTAAATTATTATTTTTATTAATAGAAATTGCAAGTTCTTTCAAGATTTTTGTCGTTTCTTTCATAAATTTTTTCTCGGCCTCAAATCTCTCTTTTTCGGAGGCTCGTAAAAGACTTAAAAATTCTAAAGCTTCTTGCACAAATGAAGAAAATTGTTCTACCATTAAATCTTCACCTAAAAAATCCTTCTTTTCCTAAGATTTGCTAAAATTATGAAATGCTATATTATTTAAGGAACCAATCGCATACTATAATACTAAACTAATTTCTTTGATCATCATTTTTATACTATGCCATAATTTAAAACTAAATTGAAAAAACCTTTCAATAAACCGAATAAAGAGGATAATAATGGAGAAAAAGGCAAAACTTGTAAGCAAATTAAATGATATAATTCTCAATTTTGAAGAAACCTCAAATATATTAAACTATGCCATTCTTATTAAAGACAAAATAATTCTATCACCTTCTGCTACTTATCTAACAGAGAATATAGTCTTAGATATTTTGGAAAAATTGAATCTTGAGAAGTTAGAAGAGCAATTTCAAAAAGGAACTATACGATTACTACATATTGAATTCGAAAATGATATAATCTATTACTTAAAAGGTACGGCAATAGTTCGAGTTATAGTAACGTTGCAAAAAGATCAAACAAAGAGTATAAGGGAAAAATTACTGAAGTTTGTTGATGAAATAGATTCTATAGCAGAAGAACTATCTAAAATTCCTCAAAGTGAGGAAGAAGAGAAAATTAAGCAGGCATTTGCTGAATTGGAATCAATTATTGATGGTTTTGAAATTCCTAAATTTGAGAGTTTCAAACGGTTGGTTAAATTCGCAGTACAATTCAAAAAGGATTCGTAAAGTTAAAAAGTGGCGTTTATTTTGGTTTTAAACTTCGTAATTCATTGGAAATATCCTTTAATTCGAAAACAAGAGAAAGAAATTCCGCATCCCACATTTTATCTTGTAGAAAATGTTTTGCTTGTCCCATTTTTTGGGTTAATTGTACCTGTAATTTTCCTAATTCGAGACTTTTTTGACGAATTGAATTAAATTCCTCCTTCATCTCATTAATAGACTTTGAAAAATAGTTAAAAGAAGCTTCGCGATTCGCCTTAATGATTTGTATTATTCCTGTAATTCCTTCAGAGAGGTTTACCACACGGTCCGTTATTGCATAGGTGAATTCTTCCATTTTTTGATTGAGCTCTTCTATAGATTTTCCAATTTCTGTAATTCGTGTATATATATCGTTGATTACTTTAACAATAAAAGGTAATAAGCTTTCATCGCCTTTAGCCATTTATTCACCTTCACTTAGTATCTTTCATTTCTTTGACAATTTCATATACTTCTTTCATTACTTTCTCTACAGTTTTATTGATTACCTGTTTCTCAGGAATTTTTACCAATTTTTGTAATGAAGTTAAAGTTTCCTTTATTTCCGATATTTTTACCTCTTCTTTAAAATTTTTTATTTCTTCCTTTACTTCTGTGATGAGGGTGCGTAGATTGGCAGCTAATTTAACATCCTCTTCTTTGATTACTTCTGTTAAGGTTGCAATACTTTCATTCAAAGAAAGTATCTTTTTATCTATTGTCTTATGAAAAAATTCCATCTGTTTTGAAGACCCTTTAATTGCTTCTGTAAATTCACCAATCTTCGTTGCAATTCCTTCAAGAAGGGTATTCAAGTCCGATTTATCGCTTTGGCTCATTCCAATACCACTTCCGAGAGATCTTTTCTATTAAATTAGATTTTTGCCATCACTGAATTATGATAATCGTTATATTAATAGATATTGAATTTGAAAAAAAATTATAATTAAAGGTGGGATTTAAGTTAGATAGACAAAGAAGTGATTTAACCTTAAAGGTTGATGTAGTTATTGTAGGGGCTGGTCCTGCAGGTAGTACAGCAGCTTATTACTTAGCAAATAAGTTTAATCGAAAAGTATTCTTAATTGATAAAGCATTTTTTCCAAGGGATAAACCTTGCGGCGGATATTTGACAAGTCGCGTTTTTACTCGATTTAATTATTTAAGAAAAGTAAAAAATAAAATTATTGAAGTTCCAACGTATGGAAGTTATTTTTATGGACCTGATTTATCGCAATTAGAATGGAGAATGGAGAATCCTGTGGGATATTTAGTATTACGGATAAAATTTGATAATTTTTTGAAAGATTTAGCCGTTTCACGTGGAGTTCAATTTATTGAGGGACAAGAAGTAGTGGATATATCGATTAGAAAGAATACGGCTCAAATTATGCTGGCGAATGGGCATTCCATTCATGGAAACTTGATCATTGGAGCAGATGGCGTAAGAAGCATAATCGCGAAAAAAAGTGGGATTTATTCAAAATTGGATAAAGGAATATGCGTTGTCACCGAAATTAAAATCAATAAGGAGGAAATCGATGAAATATTTGGGGAGAAACGACCAACTTACTATTTTTATGGATTTAAAGATATAATAGGATATGGTTGGCTATTCCCCAAAAAAAATCACTTAAATATAGGAATAGGAGGTCCTTCAAACGCTGGTAGGGAGATTGGGAGGCTTTTTCCGATATTCATAAACTATTTAAAACAAGAAAATTTAGTCCCAGTATCAATTAAGATAAAAGAAAAGTTTTCTGCAGCCTTGATCCCCACATCAACGGCATTATATCTGAATCATAGTTATTCAGATCGAGTATTATTAGTGGGGGATGCATTAGGAGTAGCCTCTTCAGTAAGCGGTGAGGGGATTTATCAATCGATGGCTTCTGGGGAAGATGCAGCAATTATAGCGAATCAAGCTTTAGATGAACAAAAATTTGATACAGAATTTTTACGCCAATATGAAAAACTTTGGAAAAAAGATTTAGCAAATGAATTGAAAATGGTAGGAAATATTATGCAACTGGGGAGTTCAGGCGATAAAAGAGAGATTCTCAGAAAAATAAAGTATTTCTTTGAGAGAATGCGAAATGAAAAGGAATTATTTGAGTATTTCGCTAGAATTTTCTTCGGATTTAAATAAGATGGTAGGAAATATTATGCAACTGGGGAGTTCAGGCGATAAAAGAGAGATTCTCAGAAAAATAAAGTATTTCTTTGAGAGAATGCGAAATGAAAAGGAGTTACTTTAATTCAATTTGACTATTTCATTACATCTGTACGGTGGCATTGGCAACAATACCCTCTTTTGCCCCGAGCTTGTTCTTCTTCGCAACGAGAACATTGAGTATGACCGCAATAACTACATTTGGGCATATACTTCATCTCCTCTTTAAATTTTTATATATGTAATCTTTTTAGGAAAATATTAGTTTAAAAACTTATGTTTTCCTCAAAAGAATTATGGGATAGCTACAATAAGAAAATATACTGCAGCTAAAATAGATACTACAAAAAGAAGAACTATAATAATGGCAAAAAAAAGTCTTCTCTTTTCTTTTGCTGACCGTTTTTTCTTATAGTATGTTTTTCGTCGAGACATAATTGAACGCCAAAAGCGAGATAAACAATTTAGATTATTAGATTATTTTATTAATAGATATAACTAAATAAATATCATCCGTTCCTTATTTGAGTTTTATTTCTATATAAAATAAAAAATTTAGAGAATTAGAAATGACATTAGATAAATTTATTACGAAAAATCAAAGGAAAAGGAAGATAATAAAAGCAGAAGAAGCATCTTTAGCAATAGAGGAGCAAGAAGAAGAAAAACCAATAGAAGAGCTTCAAGAAAAGGAGAAAGTTGATTCTGATAAGATTTATAAAAGTAGGGGAAATGCAAAAGATGAGGAAATCATTGAAGGAATCATATTAGATATTGGTTATGATGGTCAAGAAGCAAAAGCTTATCTCTGGATTTATAATCCCAATACTCAACAGTTATTAAAATGGTATGATACCTCAGGACATTTGCCATACCTTTTATCCGATTTAAGTAAGGCTGAAATTGAAAGAAAATACCCGAATGTACTAAGACATCGTGGATTCGCTGGATTGAAAGAGATCAAGAAATTTGACTTATTGCGAGATAAACCTGTAACAATGACGAAAGTTATGGCAAAAGATCCTTTGTCTATCGGAGGACGAGCAGATAGTATTAGAAATATATTAAAACATCATTCTTGGGAGGATTATATAAGATATCATAAATGTTTTGCCTATGATAAGCAAATTGTAATGGGAATGCCTTATCAAATAAAAGGCGATAAAATAAATCCGGTGCATCCAGAGATTGCTGAGTCGATTAAGAAACAGATATATGAATTATTTAAGTCAGAAAAGGAGGAGTATCTTCTTGCTTTAGATCAATTCTTAGAGTATTTTTTTAGCCCAATTCCAGAAATAAAGAGGGTTGCCTTTGATATAGAAGTCTTTTCAGATCCGAATCGTATTCCGGATGCCTTAAAGGCGGAAGAGAAAATTATTTGTATAACATTTGCTGGAAACGACGGATTAAGGAGGATTTTAGCATTAAAAAGGGATGATGTTAGAGAGGGAGAAACAATTTCAGAATCTACTCCCAAACTTGAACTGTTTGAGAATGAAAAGGATCTTCTAAAAGAGACCTTCAAGATTTTTGCGGATTATCCAATTGTTTTAAGTTTTAATGGTGACAATTTTGATTTGAAATATATTTATAATCGTGCAATTAAGCATTTGGGCTTCAGCAAAGATGAAATCCCTATATATATGACGATTACGCCTCAAAATGAAGTAGCGCATTTAAGGAAAGGTGTCCATATTGATTTGTATAAATTTTTCCATAACCGAGCGATTAAAGTTTCTGCCTTTCGTAATATCTATAAAGATGTATCGCTCGATACAGTAGGACAAACATTTTTAAATGAAGCAAAAATTGTTCTCGAAAAACCGATTTCTGAATTAACGATAAACGAATTGGGATATTATTGTCTCCGTGATAGCGAACTTACCCTAAACCTCACTACCTTTAATCATAATTTAATTATGAATCTCATAGTTCTACTCATGCGAATTACGCGATTATCAATGGAAGACCTCACCCGGCAAGGTGTTTCCACATGGCTTCGAAATCTCTTCTATGCGGAACATCGT
The DNA here is from genome assembly GCA_005191415.1 of Candidatus Helarchaeota ASGARD archaeon Hel_GB_A. Lineage (GTDB taxonomy): Archaea > Asgardarchaeota > Lokiarchaeia > Helarchaeales > HEL-GB-A > HEL-GB-A. The sequence goes on along the minus strand of SUPS01000033.1, from coordinate 12,053 downwards.
GCAAGAGCCTTTTTAATTCCGAAACCCGATTACCTCCAAAAGCTGAAAGGGAAGGCATCTACTACAGCAATGATTAAGGGGAAAAAATATAAGGGGGCAATTGTCGTTCAACCGCATCCTGGAGTTCATTTTAATGTAGTTGTTTTAGATTTTGCCTCTCTATATCCATCAATTATAAAAACTTGGAATTTAAGTTATGAAACCGTAAATTGTCCTCATCCAGAATGTAAGAATAATAAAATACCAGAAACGCCCCATTGGGTTTGCACAAAAAAAGTTGGAATTATGTCGCTAATTATTGGTTTGTTACGCGATCTTCGTGTAAAATATTTTAAGAATCGAGCTAAAGATAAGAGTCTATCTGACGAAGAGCGCCAATTATACAACATTATCACACAAAGTTTAAAGATTATCATCAATGCGAGTTATGGGGTTTTTGGAAGCGAGACATTTCCACTCTTTTGCTTACCAGTTGCTGAAGCAACGACAGCTATTGGTCGATACGCTATCACCCAGACGCAAATGAAATGTGAAGAGATGGGGGTTGAAGTTATCTACGGCGACACGGATTCGGTCTTTTTAAAGAATCCCTCTAAAGAACAGATTCAGGAAATAATTAATTGGAGCGAAAAAGAACTTCAAATTGAATTAGATATTGAAAAAAGTTATCGATATTTAGCATTATCCGAACGTAAAAAGAATTATTTAGGAGTCTATTTAGATGGGAATGTGGATATCAAGGGATTGACAGGTAAGAAACGCCATGTCCCCCCATTTATTCAAAATGCGTTTCTTGAGATGGTAGAGTCGTTGAGTAAGGTGAAGGCGCCAGAGGATTTTGAAGAAGCAAAACAAGAAATTAGAAATAAATTAAGAAATGTCATTAAGAAATTGGAGAATCACGAGTTCTCAGTAGAGGAACTAGCGTTTCAAATGACGCTTTCCAAAGATGTACATAAATATACGAAATCAATCCCCCAACATGTTCGTGCAGCTAAATTACTTGAAAGTAAGCTTCATAAGAAAATTCAAAGCGGAGATATAATACGATTTGTGAAAACTAAAGGGTCAGAAGGAGTACTACCAATAGAATTAGCTAAACCAACCGATATCTCTATTAAAAAATATAAACAACAAATTGAATCCACCTTTGAGCAAGTTTTAGATGCAATTGGTATTCCGTTTGAAGAATTATATGGAATGAAAGTGCGCAAACTTGATGCTTTTGTTTGATTGATTAAAAAAAATGTTATCAAATATTTAAGAGAGGATAGACTAAAAGCAATAGAGGTTATCAATTAGAAATAAAAGTTGATAATTCATTTATATTTTTAGTTGAATTGAAAAAAGACGCAAGAACCAGAGGTTGTCGAAGAAAATGGAGATACAGGATATAATTCAAAAGCTAGGGCTACTGTATCAAGAGCTATTAACAAAAGATTTAACCCCTGACGAGGAAGCTCAAGCAAAAGTCCAGCTTTTGGAAATTTTATCATCAATTAAGGCGTATATAGAAGTTCAAGGAGGAGATCATGCTCAGAGTATAATAAATCAGACAAATAATTTAAAAGAGATGTTATTAGAATGGGATCCATACGGATCTGCTTGGTTTAAAGAAGAGAAAACGCTGGTAGATGGGGTATATAATCTCCTTGCAGGTTTAAAAACCTTAAGTATCCAAAAGGGCACCACCACAACAGATTCAGCGATCGAGAATTTGCGACAAGAAGTACAAGCAATTGTGTCCTCCTTAAAAAACGAAATAGCTACCTTGAAAAATGAAGTAGGATCTATTAAAAAGTCTGTAATCGCTTTAGCAAAGGCAGTAAAGGAAAAATTTAGCTCTATGTCCTCAAATGAGCAGGTTATAAGTCAGCCTTCGCCCTCTATTAAACCGAAACCCATCCAAGAAAGCATGCCTAAACCTTCACAGGGCGCCGTCCCTGTTCCTCGACCTGTTCCAATTTCTATTGAACCGTCTAAGAGTGGCGAATCTGAACCTATCTCACTTCCTAAACCTGTTCCTGTTCCTATAAGACCTGCAGAATTAGGAGATTCAACTAAAACCACTCATAAAGCGAATGAAAAGCCTATTTCCCTTCCTAAACCAGAACCTGTACCGATTCAAAACTCAGATAAAGGTCCCCAGCCAATCTCTCTAAATGATCAGCCAGCTCCAGTTCCAATTCCATTATCTGGAACTGATCTTGAGGAACCTCTCCCTTTAACAGAAACTGGAACCTCATCTGGAGCCCCCTTATTCGGAGCCCTGTCATCATCCAAGAAAGAACCTGAAAAAAAACCTGATAAAGAACAATTATTCAGTCTATTTTCAGGATCTGGTTCAGATTCATCAGGTTCTGAAGAAGTGGAGATAATAGAAGAACAATCACCAACTAATGAATCATCCCAATCTGCACAACTCTTTCCGCAAGGAGGGACAGATTCTAGCTCCGATCCTGAGACTCTCTATCAAGAACTTATCTCACTAGAAGGAAAACGTTATTCGATAGAACGAAGCATTCGAGATCTAAAATCAGATCGAGAAAACGGGGTTATTAGCGATCATGAATATAAAGAAAAGCTTAGCCAATTATTAAATAAACTACAAACAATTTCAAAACGAATAGGGGCAATTCGGGAAAAACTAGATTAAAAAAAATGAAGAAAAATAAGAAAAGATTACGTAATTTTTAAATACATAGTAGGGTCCCCGTATAGGATATAAGTTAACCATCCCAGTTCAGAGGGACCGTACTTATTTTGAATCTCTTTTTTGGCGTTCATTAGGGCAGTGCCGATAGTTTGTTCAGAAAGAAGGCGTTTATAAAAGCTAATAGCGGTTTGAATAGCCACATCATCATGAATAGGCCACAATGCACCAATATAAAAGACACCACCTTGTAAGAAAGATGATGCTAAGCCGAAAATATTACTTTCGAAAGAAACTTCACCTTCGGGAATTTCGGTTTTTGAACTTTCACAGGCATTTATGAAAGCCAGAACGGGCGGATGTTCTTGGATTACCTCTAAAATTTCATAAGCATATAGATAATCATCAGCGAGCAAAATTCCACTTTCATCCGGATTTTCAATATTAAATCGTGCATGACCCGCAAAATGGATAAAATCGTAAATACCTTTACTTAATTCTTCAAGAACTGCCTCCCGATTAGCATCTTCTCCACTTAATAATGTAGATTTGACATTTCGGAATCTTTTTATTAATTTTTTAATTTCTTTTCCTTCTTTTTTCGCATTGGGTAAGTGGAATGCTGGATCTTTCTCCTTTGGGTCAACAATGATGAGAAAATGGAGCTTTTCACGAATTTCGGTGTTAATATCTGGAACAAAGAAATTTTTTGATTCAATTTTCCGACCGATCGGTTTCAGACAGAGAAAATCCTCCCCATCGTGCATCAATTCCCACGCATAGCCCAGAAGCGTTTCGTCAATCGCAAGTTGTAATGGATTTTTGATATTCTTCAGATTCTCTTGAATTTCTGGCGGAATTGTTAAATCATAAAGATATTGACCTAATTCCTTTAGATCTCTTACAAAATTCAATTCTAATTCTTTTATATCACGCTCGGTTACACCGGATCCTCGTATTCGGCGGAGTTCATTGATAGTTTTGGTGAATTCATCAATCCGTTCATCAATCAACCGTAATTGTGGTTCATCTAATTCTTGAGTAGTTGCGAGAGAAGAAATCCCATGAGGGGTATCGAGCCGAATTTCTGAGAGGTCTGGAGCTCTTTTAAGGATTGATAAGGTCGCTTTATTACCTTTAAAATCAATTAAAATCGCTTTCTTCGGGATTCTTATGCCTTTTGCGATCATAAGACGGGCTAAATAACTCATCGCTTCGGTGATTCCAGCCCCAGTCTTCGCAGATGTCTCAAAATAAATCAAATTATGTTTAATCGCGAAATCCCATACTTCTTTGAATGAAATCTGGCGTTCGTTGATTAAATCGAATTTGTTACCTAATAGTAGAATGGGGACGTCCCCAACCAGTTTTTTCCGTAAGGGATCTAACCACGGCTCGATGGATTTTAGCGAATCTTTATCAGTCAAATCAAAAACAATAACGATGCCAGATGTACCTTTGAAATAAGTCGCACGCAATTTGTTAAAATTCTGTTTTCCTGGATCAAAAAATACTAGATGGACATCAAAATCATCTAATTTGAGATCTTTTGTGAAGAATTCAGCACCTATATTCATCGTGTGGGGATGTGTGAATTCATTATAAACGTAACGATTTAAAATACTTGTTTTACCTGATTGCTCGCCACCTATTACACAAACCTTAAATCTGTATTCTTTTGAAAGTTTAGGCATTGTTTTCTCACTTATTGAAGAATTTTAATTCTGATATGTATTATTAGTTGCACCAAAATTTAAATTGATCTCGTTCATGGTTTTTACTAGCAGATGTTCTAACTAATGATCAGGATGTAAATAGTGTGAGTCAAGTAGTGGCATGTCCAAAATGCGGTAGAAAATTTTCACCAATGTATTCTCGTGCAATTGCCTGTGGAGATTGTCCTTCGGCGTCTTTAGGAGACTGTGGTATGATAAAATGCCCTTATTGTGGGCATGAATTTTCATCAGGCGGTAGATCTTTTGCGCCTCGCTTAATTTAGGAGTAATTCATCTCAAAAAAATTTCATTTATTTAATTATTATGGAGATCTTATCTTGCCTCCGGAATATATTCGGGTATCAATTGGAACTGCCGTCGTTTTAGGGCTTGAACGAATGCAGCTTGATGCAATTCCAACTACTGCTTACTTAATGTTATATACTGAAAGTAGATGTCTGGCGAATTGTGGATTTTGTCCCCAGGCACGAGAAAGTAAAGCCAGAATCGATTTTTTATCACGAATCGTTTGGCCAAAATTTAGATTGCTAGAGGTCAAAAATGCATTTGAATCGCTTTCAAACGCGAATAGATTCGAAAGAATTTGTATTCAAGCAATTAATTATGTAGGGTTCTTTAATGATTTAGTAGGAGTGATTAAAACATTAAATGAACTTGATATTCCAATTTCAGTTTCTGTTCATCCTTTAAAAGAGATGCAATTAATGGAATTATACGAGCTTGGAGTTAGTAGAATTGGAATTCCATTTGATGCTGCAACAGAATCTCTTTTTAACATCGTTAAAGGGAAAGAGATAAAAAGTCCCTATAAATGGGAGAAATATCTTGAAACTTTAAAATTGGCACAGTCCATTTTTGGAAAATCAAATATAAGTACTCATTTAATTATAGGACTAGGGGAAACTGAATTTGAAGCTATAAAATTCTTACAAGAAATGATAGATTTAAATATATTACCAGCTCTATTTGCGTTTACTCCCATAAAAGGTAGTCATTTTGAAAAGAAACCGCGTCCTACTCTCTTTCATTATCGGAAAATTCAATTAGCACGATATTTATTGTTACATAAAATCTGTCGAATTGAGAATTTCTCTTTTAATGAAAGGGGAGAGCTCGTCAATTTTGGTATTTCTAAAGACCAGCTTTTTGAGATAATTAAAGCTGGAACACCTTTTTTAACCAGTGGATGCCCAGGATGTAATCGACCTTATTATAACGAAAGACCAGGTGAAATCCTATATAACTACCCGAAATCGTTAACCAATGAAGAGATTACTGGAATTATCAAACTATTCGAGGAAAGATTGCAATGACGAAATGGCGTCTAATCGATCTTGAAGTTTATAATGGTTACCAGAATATGGCTATTGATGAGGCGATTTTAGAAGCGCGTATCGCAAATAAAGTGCCGAATACCTTTCGCCTTTACCGATGGCGCCCTTCATGTGCATCTATAGGAAAAAATCAATCTATGACACATGAGGTTGACATCGAAGCATGTAAACGTTTAGGAATAGATTATGTTCGGCGAATAACAGGAGGAGGAGCCGTTTATCATGATTATATGGGAGAAATTACATATTCTATTATAGCTAAAAAAGAAAATTTCCTCCCAATGGATATTAATGAGACATTTCGAATTTTATGTAAAGGAATAATAGTTGCTTTGGGGGATTTTGGATTATCTGCGGAGCATGGAGTTCATCATTGCCCTTCTATTTTCGTAAAAGGGCGAAAAATTTCGGGTAATGCACAGACAATTAGGAAAGACGTAGTTCTCCAACACGGAACGATTCTACTCCATTATGATCCTGAATTAATGTATACCATCTTACGAGTGAAACGCGCAGGAAATAAACCAAAAGTGGTGAAATCAGTTTATCAAAAGGTCACTACTATTCAACAAGAAGCACAGCGAGAATATGATTTTGAAACAGTGAAAAATGCCTTAATTAAGGGGTATCAAAAGGCTTTGAATACTTCATTTGAAGCAGAAAGTTTGACAGAATATGAAATAAACCTAGCAGATGAATTAGTTGTCCAGAAATATAGGACAGATGAATGGAATTTTAAATTATAATAAAAAGATTATGAATATGTGAATTAAATGGATATCATAACGCAGTTGTTACAAAAGATTGAAGAAGATAGCTCAGGAAGAAAAGCCATACAATTTTTGGAAAATTTTAATGAAGAGATGTTCTCCAAGTTAATATCAACAGCATGGGAAATTCGGCAGAAAAATTTTCCCCCTATCCTAGATTGTTTTTATCCAGGTAAAAAATTCCCTGCAATCTCCATAACTGGAACACAATGTGCGCTGCAATGCAATCATTGTAATAAACATTATTTATCACTAATGCTTTCTGCAGAAACTCCCGAAAAACTATGGGAAACTTGCAAAAAGTTAGATGCTGAGGGAAGTATTGGTTGTTTGATTAGTGGGGGCTATGATGAGCATGCTATGTTGCCTTTCACCGCATTTCTTCCAACTATTAAAAAAATAAAAGAAAATACAAATTTAATCCTTAATGTGCATACAGGGCTGGTTTCCGAGGATATTGCGCAGCTACTAGGGGAAGCTGGTGTTGATATCGTTTCATTTGATATTGTAGGGGATAAACAAACAATTCAAGAAGTTTATGGTCTTGATAAAACCCCAGAAGATTATCTCAAATCCTTAAAATTTCTCGTACATTCAAAAATACCCTATATTGTCCCACATATATGTATCGGATTAAATAAAGGGGTTTTATCAGGAGAATTGCATGCATTAAATCTCATTAAAGATATAAATCCAAATTTAATCGTACTTCTCGGGTTAATTCCCACAGTAGATACGCCGATGCAAGGTATTCCACCTCCATCACCACATCAGATTGCAAAAATTATTGCGATTACGAGAATACTTTTTCCAAAGACCCCTCTTTCTCTCGGCTGTATGCGACCTGGAAAACGACTCAGAACACAAATTGACCTCTATGCGGTCCAAGCAGGTATCAATCGGATAGAAATCCCAACACAGAAAGCTCTTCAATGGGCAACACAAAGAGGACTTCACATTCATAAGTACAATTCATGCTGTGCGGTTCCTATAGAACGGCTTTAAAAATCTTTTTTAATTAGTTAAGGTATTAAATTTGTTAACGTATAAAATTTGTTAAATCGTGTATTCTTATGAAGGTTCTTTTGATTAATCCTGCGGGACATGAATCCAAATACAAAAAGCATCCCGTTATTAACTTTACGGCTATACCCTTAGGTTTAGCGTATATTGCGGCAATGTTAGAAGAAGATGGGCATAATGTGAAAGCATTAGATGCTGCTTGTTTTCAATTATCACCGGGAGAATCAAAAAAATGGATTAAGAAATTCAATCCTGACTTAGTAGGTATCCAAGCGTTCACACCATCTGTGAATTATGCGGTAGAATATGCCGATGCCGTAAAAGAAGTTGTACCAGATGCAAAAGTAATGCTGGGAGGACCCCATCCCACATTTATGCCTGAACAGACGCTCAATTACACAAAAAGCATAGATTTTTGTATCAGAGGTGAGGGAGAATATACCTCAGTTCATCTGGCAAACGCTTTAGAAAAAGGTAAATCCTTGAAAGAAATCAAAGGATTATCTTTCCGCCACAATGGGAGTATCTATCACAACCCAGATGCACCATTAATTGAAGATTTGGATGCCATCCCCTTTCCAGCACGGCATCTCTTTCCTGTGCAACATTATAGATTCTTTGGATCACGATTTAAGGGAGCTAGTTTCATCAGTAGCAGAGGGTGTCCATTTCGATGTTCTTTCTGTTCTGAAGCCGCTTTATTTCGGCATCAATGGCGGGCCCGTAGCGCGAAAAATGTAGTAGATGAGATTGAATATATAGAAAGTAAATGGAAAAATTCAATAATCGGATTTATGGACGATTGTTTTGCCTTGAGTAAAAAGCGGGTATGGGCGATTTGTGATGAAATGAAAGCGCGAAAACTTGATTGTGCTTGGGGTTGCGCAATGCGTGTAGATCTCGTGGATTATAATATGCTTAATAAGATGGCGAGGCATGGTTGTGGGATGATTTACTTCGGGGTTGAATCAGGAGATCAGCATATCCTTAATAATGTGAAAAAAGGAACATCTGTCAAACAGATTCAGAACGCTTTCAAGTGGTGCCGTAAACTTGGCATCGATACAATCGCCTCACTTGCGTTTGGATTTCCTGGCGAAACGAAGCGGAGTGTAATGAAAACTATCGAGTTTGTTATTGATCTCAAACCAAGTTTCGTAGTATTCGCTGCAGCAACACCTTATCCAGGTACTCCTTTCTTTGAAGAAGCGTTAAAAAATGGATGGATTAAAGAAATTCCAGAGGATTGGTCCCGTTTTACACTCATGGATCCTGTCCTTGAGCTGACAGAAATCTCAAAAGAGGAATTGAAGCGAATTCTCTTTTATGCTTATCGCAGATTCCATTTACGAATGCAATACTTATTGGATCGTGTATGGTTTGAATTAAGACTTGGATTAAAACTATATGGTCCCTTCCAAACAGCAATAACTGTTGCCGATGCGGCTCTCCCGTGGCTCCGATGGATGAAAAAATATGGAGTTCTTGCACAACTCCTCCCCAAGGATCCTTTAGATGAAAAAGAATATTATCATAGGGTATATTTTGCAAAAAAGAAAAAGCGTCGTATTCATAATCCAAAAAATTAAAATTTATTTTCCTTCTTTTCGTAAAAACTTCCGTATAAAATTTTCATAAACGTTAAATTTAATAGGCAACTTTTATTAATGTAACTTCAAACTGAGCTTGATTAACATATAGGAACCAGAGAGAATAAAGAGTTGCGTGAAATATTCAAATTGATCGAAATAATGATACAATTTCCTCAATATTCTCAGAATATAGAATGAAGGCAATTGAGGATTGACTTCTTAAAAAAATATCAAAAGATGTGATCTAAATTGCTCCGGCAAGTCATTATATTATTAGGAAAGACCCCTATTTTCAAAAGAGAATACGGGAAGTCGCTCTCTTGGGAAGCATTATCCCCTATTCTTAATTCATTAACTGATTTTATCCAACAATCGCCAGATGACTTAACAGAATTTATGAATATCGTCAATTACAAAGTTTGCTATTCTACTGCAAAGTATTATAATCTCCTTGTAATTTTTGTGACAGATCAGACAGATAAAGAAGAAACTATAAAAGAACAGACTGTAAAAGTTCGGGATATTTTTGTAAATAAATTTTCAGACTACCTTTTGGAGGGAAATTATAATACAGAAATTTATGATTCAATTCGCTATGATACAGATGAATCTTTTCGCGAACTCCGCCCAAAAATTGCCCTCGTAGGGTTTTCAGGGGTAGGTAAAACTACCATTACCAGACTCATTCGGGCTGAAGAAATTCCTATGAAGCATATCCCCACAATCACAGGAGATGTAGCGGCTATAAAAGTGGGAAGTTTGCATATGTATCTCTGGGATTTTGCAGGGCAAGAGCAGTTTTCCTTTATTTGGTCTCGATTTGTGAAGGGTTCAGATGCTATTATTTTAGTAGTAGATTCAACCAAGCAGAATATGAAAGAATCTAAGTTTTTCGTGGATTTAATCAGAAAAGAAGCACCTAAAGCACGAGTAGCTATAGTAGCCAACAAGCAAGACTTACCTGGTGCTTTACCTCCCGAAGATATAGCTAAAGAATTAGGTTATAGAACTTATCCACTAGTGGCAATTGATCCAAATCAACGCGGGACTATGCTTAACATCGTTGCAGAGGTAGTTGAAGTTACAGCAGGCGTCACTTCATTAATACAGCCTATGTTGGAGCGAGAGAGCTTAGTAGAGAGTGCTGAAGCGGCTATAATGCAAGGTAACTTACTTAAGGCGGCTGAAATCTATAGAAGAATCGCAGAACTCTCCGAGAATATGGGCGAAGATGATATGGCTGCGATATTCCGTGAGCAATCGAAGGTGTTAGCCCGTCAAGTCCAAGCAGCGGCTCAGCAAGTACAAGAAGCGAAAGTCATGAAACCACTATCAACTGAAGCAGCTCCTCGTGTTGAACTTCCTACAGCGGTAGAAAGTCAACCAAAAACTGAATCACAACCAGAAATGGTAGAAGAACAGCCTTCTCCGCCGGTAGTAGCGAATCAAGCAGTATCCACAACACCCATCAATACTGCACCAGCGAAAGTCGAAAGCACTTCTTCTGTCCAACCTGCTGCAACGCCCACATCAGAAGATCCTGATAAAGCTGAAATAGCCCGATTAGAACAGGAATTGTCTGAAATTAATGATAGAATTTCTGAACTGAAACAAAATGCTGAACAAATTAGTCCAGATGAGTTTGAAAAGGAAATGGTTAGATTAGAAGATAGGAAAAATCAAATTCATAAACAAATCATGGAACTCCGAATGAATATTATTAAAAAATTGGCAGTTTAGGTTTGTATAGAAAATGGCAAAAGATATTGAAGATATGATTTCAGATCTTGAAAAGAAACAAATGGATGCTGCTTCTTTAAAAGATGAGAACCGAAGACTTTCCCAACTTGTAAAAGAACAAGAAGAAAAAATAAAGAAGCTACAAGCTAAAATTGATGAGCAACAAGAAAAATTAGATAAAATGGTAGAAGTACCAACTGATGTCATGGATTTAAAAGTAATTATTGGACGACAAAGAGCGGAGATTGAAGCCTTCGAAGACAAAATTAGCGAACGAGATTGGCGCATTAATGAATTAGAATCAGAACTTGGAATGGTGAAAAAACAACGGGAAGAACTCCGTAATAAAATAAATGAATTACGAAAACAAATAGGAGATTCAAGTGCTATAGTTGATGAATACGAAAATAAAATAAAAGAACTTGAAGCAGAACTACAAACTACAAGGGAGTTTCTAAAAGAGGCAGGTGTCACAAGAGGCGATATAGGAGAACTTCGAATTAAATTGGGCCAAATTGATGCACGTGTGGCAGAAAAAGAAAAAATAATCGAGAAGTTAGATGAACAATTGAAAAGACGTGAAGAACGTGAAATTGAGTTATTGGCTGAAATCGAGAAAAAGAATACCTTACTTGCAAATATGGACAGAGAAATCAAAAATGCAGTCGCTGAAAAAGAAGCGGAGTTGCGATCTGAATTATTAAGACTGCAGGATGAGTTAAATCAAAAAAAGGTCGATTATGCCAAATTAGAAACAGAATTAGTCGAAAAAGAAACCCAAATTAAAAAACTTAAAGAAGAACTCCAAAGCAAAGGAACCGTAGATGCCGAACGCCAACGAAAACTCGAAGAAGTCGAAAAAATGCAAGCCCATATTAAAAAGTTGCAAAAAATGATGGAAATGGAGCCTATGTTCAAAATCTATTTCATTGTACAAGAAGTCAAATCTATTGGTATGATGGAATTAGCAAAGGCAATAGGACAACCCGTAGGACAAACGCGAAGACTAGCATATCGGTTAGAAAAAGAAGGGCTGGTCTTAATCGAAGGCGAAACTATTAAGTTTCCTGTTTAATTTTCATTTTTTAATCTGATATTCTCCATATTTTTATAAATTAACCAAATGCTTAGATATTTATCCCCTAATTTATCTATACCTTTTCTAAATTTATTGAAATTAATCCTTTATAATTAAAAAACTTTTT
>SUPS01000266.1 GCA_005191415.1 Candidatus Helarchaeota ASGARD archaeon Hel_GB_A | reverse complement strand
TATTTGTATAATATTTTCTTTATTTGATAAAAAAGAGCATTTTTATTTCAATATAACCTTGATTATTTTTATAATCCTATTTTTATTAGTATTTACCACACGAATGTTCCAGATTATAACCTTTTCTCCTATTATCTTTCCCTTATCAATTCTTACATCTCGTATCTCTACTATAATAAAAAACTCTAAGTTAAAAATAGAAGATAAATTCTGTCATAAAAATAAACGAAGACTTTTGGTATATGGGATAATTACCCTTACAATAGGATATTCAACAATTTATACTTTCAATACTATAGCTTTTAATCACTCAATGGAAACTCCTTTTGATGCAAGTTATCAAATACAAAATCCAGCATATTATTATTCAAATCTTGGATATCTTTGGATTTCTAATTATGGCTATGATGAAGTAATCTCTATAATCCGTAATTATTCTTCATATACTGTCTATATTGATGATGATCACCCCAGATTTAGTTATATATATTACTTTTGGATACGTAATTTTACTTTATTTATTTCAGACTGGAATTATGAAAATAAATCCTTATTCGTAATATATAAATTCCCAAATTTTATATGGGAAGCTTTCGAGAAATCTCCAAAAGATGACATACTCCAAAATTTCATTCAAACCCATTATCAACTTATCTTTGAAAATGAAAATATTATGATTTATGTGAATAATTAAGGTATTGCAGATGAAATACAAACAAATAATCCAATTTCTTTTAATAGTGTATAGTTATACGGGTCTTTTTATAAATCAATTTTCATATGCATATCTATTTACATATCCATTTACCATAAAGTCTGATAGTTATTATCAAAAATCTACGGTCGCACAAGGAATAAATTTAACAGTCGGTGTGAGTAATCAATTTTTAAAATGGGATGATAATTTAACAATCAGTATTTTTGTAGTAGATTTAATGAATAATCCTGTTTCGAGCGCGAATATTCATTTAGAGTTAAATACCATTTCCTATATTTATATCTATTACAACATTTCAATTGAGTTTGAGATTATTAATGAAAATATTACAGTAATTGACGGTAAAAAAGATATTCATGTTACTATACAACACGTTCCTACTCAACAATTATATACTTTAACGGCTATTTTTTTTAATGATACACAATTTGGTCCAAATGTCACATATCCCATTCAAATTTCAAGTGTCAGAGTTGGAATTATCACTTTTGAAATGTTCTTAATTGGTTATATTGGACTTATAGCTTTCTTTGGAATTCTTTTTATCCTCTTTAAAAAAGAAATAATAAACGCTCAACAAATTCTGCGAATTAATTTCCGCGAGAATCTTTTTTCTTGATTAATTGGTTTAACTGTTAATAAAGTTTATTAGAGAGATGTCTTCAGGGGATTATGAGAGGCATTAGTAAATGTAATTTATTTGAGAGAGAATATTAGGAATCTCAACTCGTATAATAAACTATTTCCAAGAGACAGGCGAATCGTCCGCTTAGACTTCGAGTCTGTAATACAAATTGCGTCCAAGTCTCTTGATTGCCTTGATGACCTATAACTGGACAAAAGACGAGAAATTTCTGGAATGAAAATATCTTCTAAAAAGGAAATAAAGGGAGCTAGATGATAGATTTTAGAAAAGAAAGGAATAATTCATCCAACGGTTTATAGGATAGGAATTATCGAAACTTTCTTTCATATAGGAGGGATATAAAAGAAAGATATTTAAAATAATATTATGGAGGCTCTTAGAACTGCATTGGAATTCTTCTAAGAGAACAGGTTCTTTTAAAAAGAAATATGATAATGATTAATCAAGAAAAAAAATACAAAATAAATAAAAATTTCCCCACATCCTTTTAAAACGATTAAAAAGATTAATATAATCATTTTGACAAAATAATAAATATTTCAGTAGGTCTCTCTCCAAGTTTAAGCACCAAATTTGCCGAGAATCTCATTCAAATACATGGTTTATGTAATAAAAACAATTATAGAATCAAAAATGGAAAGGTGCAGGCAATAAGAGGTATATTACCAAAATTCTATAAATTTTAGCAGAAAATGGAGAAATTGATATGTTATCTAAAATTAAAAAATCAATTAATTTTGATTCTTACCGAAAAAATAAAAGAAGATTTATGCTTATATCCTTAATATGCATAATTATATTTTCTGGGATCATTTTATTATTATTTCCAAATCATTATAGCAATGATACTACTCCAAATAATCCTCCACAAATTCCTGTTTATCCAGAACCCGACTTAGATATTTCTGACGTAGGTAAAGCTTTAACAGTCACATATTATGCGAGAGGTGAGTTTTATAGTCAAAGTAATTCTACTCCTGGAACCGTTTACGCTACTTTACCCGCAAATTGGAATGGTTATAGGGTTTATAATAACCTTTCTGAAATTTCAGATATTGCTGATTACATCTCAAATGGCGATTTTCAATCGAGTTTAACGGGCTGGACTGTTACGGATGATGATGGAGATGATGGTTATGGAACGGGAACAGGGAATCCCGAAGGCGTGGATGAAGCAGATTGGGGTGTCATCAATAATCGTGCTTTCTTAATGCTTTCTCACCAATGGGAACAACGAACGGAGGAAGTTGATCATTGGGGTAGTCATGTTGCATGGCATTATTATGTACGAACAGAATTAGGAGATCAGATTAATCTTTCCCAAACTATTACCTCATTTCCCAGGGGTGAAATCTTAGCTGCCGATATTTCCTTTAATTTTTGGGCTTTTTGGGGAACATTAAATCCCCCTACTGTATATTCCCCAAATACTGATTTAGGCGGGGTAAAATTAAAATTATTTGTTGAAGGAGTTAAGCTATATGATAATAATTTATTTTTAGAGCCTAACCCGCAAACTAACGATACACAATCATCTGTATCTATTACTATTCCCGCAGCAATCTTCGATGCTTCAGATGGAATCAATCTTACATTTCAATTGTATGTTGGAACAAACGTCATTTGGAGCACTACTGATGATCCTGCATTAAATTATAAATTTGGTGTGTTTTTAGATAATATAGTATTAAATATAAAGGCTGAAGTCAACCCGACAACAAATAACTTACAAATGGATGGCCATGCCATCTCTCCAATTGGTTCCTACGGAAAAGGTGATGTGAGCTATGCTGGAACTTGGTCTGGTTCTCCTACATCTTTAATAACTGTTCCATTCTCCATAACTGCATCTGTAACTACTTATTTTTCTGCTGACTTAGATTTATATGCAAGTTCAGTTCAAAGCACGAAATATACTTACTCTCAAATTGCAAATGGTACTCATTTTTCTGTAGAAAATGGTAAAGATGTTAATTGGGATTTCTATGTCTTTGGAATACCTCCCTCTGGATATTATGATTATCAATTCCTAATTACAAAGCCATCTGATTGGGCTAATATACATGTTTATAACCCCTATGAAGAAGATATCACTTCTAATTGTGTTATTAGATCAACATCAATCAATGTAACGACATATGCATTTAATGATCTGCCTGGATGGTATAAAATTACAGCCACTTCACATAACTATGTTGATGCGGTTCGTCCTCAAATCTTTAGTGGAACTTGGCAAAATAACCAGTCATTTCGTCCAACTAACTCATGTCGAATCCAGGCAGATATTTTAGATGGACTAGATAATCCTCCCTCTGGTGTGGAGAATACTTATGCTTATTTACAAATTTTCTTTCCTAATGGTTCTCTTTGGATTTCTGAATACCAACAACCTGCTGCTTCAGGTATAGTAACTTTCTCGTCATTTTCTATACCTCAAACAGGATCAAATGCAATAGCAGGAAATTATTCTGTTATCGTTCAATGGAATGATACTACAGGTCAAGGTCCTACTGAAGCAGGTAAGTTAAATAGTTGGTTTTTAGTAACTCACGCTACTTCAGTTAGTCCTCGGTCAGGTTATGAAACTATTAATGGACTAATCGGTGATACATTATATCCTAGAATAGATTTTATTGATATCGATACTAATGAAACTATTAGAGAAGCAACAATTGTTGGAAACTGGTCATATGGAACTGTTACATTTATATTTTTAGCCAGTTACTATGAAGCTCAGCTTGAAACTGCTGGAATGCAAACAGGAACCTATTATATGGTAGTGAATGCATCAAAGTTTGCTTACGATACGGCTCAAACAATTATTACCATTAAATTGGGTTATGATACATCACTAACATCGCCCCAATCTCCCGCTGTTGAAGTAGCATGGCGCGCCAATATCACAATTCAGGTGGATTATATCAGACTTTTTGATGGTGCAGGGGTTAATAATTGCATTCCGTACAACGAAATTACTGCAAATTGGAGTGCGTCGCCTGGTACTGACTATACAATTCGATTTATTAGCAATGGACGATATGAAATTGAACTTAATACTTCTACAAAATCAATTGGAAATTATTTATTGAATATTACCGCATCAAAGACGGGATATGTTTCCCAAACACTTTTAATTCTTGTAAAAGTACGAGCTCGTGCAACTTCTATCTCATCACCTCAATTCCCTCTTGTTTCTGAATATTATAATGAATATACTTCAATCTTTGTTACCTATCATGATGAAGATGCTGGAATAGACATAACAGGAAATGTAATATGTAACTGGACCCAAGATTATTCCATTAATTATGTTAGTGGTGGCACATATAATGTCACGATTAAAACCGACTTGCCACTTGGAACTTATTTCATTAATATCACTGCTTCACGCCAAAATTTTCAAGTAGCGACAATTCTGATAAAAGTACGAGTTTTGTCTCGGATCACTGATTTCACGTATGATCCTCCATCTGCCGTTCCTATCGACTCCTCAATTAATATTACACTCACACTTCTCGATGGTATTAATGGAAGTGCAATTTTAAATACTACTTCTCAACTCTATTTTTCCGTTAATAATTCCCTAACAGGATATTGGACTATCT
>SUPS01000265.1 GCA_005191415.1 Candidatus Helarchaeota ASGARD archaeon Hel_GB_A | reverse complement strand
ATGGTATGCATCAATATAACAAGTATCTTCAGTTTTCAGAATTTTTATATCTTCATACGAATCCAATTCTTCATTATTATTAGAATCTAACCAAATCCACATTTCATCTGTATTTCCGTTTGGCGCATCCTCGTTTGAAATTTTAAATGCAAAGAAAAGATGTGTATTATTATTCATAATGTAAAGTTCTACTTGACGTATCTTGCCTAATAATTCTAAAGTAAAATTAATGTTGAACGCAGGAGCCCATTCTGTGGAATCGAAGTAGCCATCTATCTTTGGAGATGAATTGGTATAAACTGATTGGAGGTAAATAATTTTAGGTTTAAAAGATGAATAAAGGTAAATTCCTACCATTACACCAGAAATTACCGTTATTATAATTAATAAATAGTAAATTTTCCTCATAAGCTACACCTTTTTTAAGTTAATACCTTTTCTTAATAAGAATAGCAACGCAGATGCCCACAGTGGCTCCGATTCCAACCTCTATAATTAGGTAAAATGTTATATTATCTGAAAGTTTTATTAATTCAAAACTTTGAAATAATCAAGCAATCACTAATTTTGCCCATTCATTGGCTTTAAGACTATCTCCTGGCCATTCGGCAATAAACAAATAAGGACCAGGACTTTCATATTCAAAATCAATACCTATAGTAGTTCCACGAGACACGTTTAAATCATGAATATCATTGGAAATGAACGGGAAGGCGATTTCAAATGTTAATGTACCCCATCCAGCGGGATCTGTATGATTCCATGCCGCACATCCATCCTGTGATCCCCCGTAATTCGAATCTGAATAAATATATATCGTAATACCAGCCCCTGTATGGCATGCGTCAAGATAGGGCGTAGCTGAAGTATATATAATTTTTATATCTTCGTAAGAGTCTAATTCTTCATTGTTATTCACATCCAACCATATACTTAGTGCATCATTGTTTCCACTCGGGGGACCATCGTAATCCTCGTTCAGAATACGAAAAGCAAGAAAAAGATGGGTATTATTGTTTAAGATATAAAGTTCTCCTGGACGGGATTCTCCCCTACTAGAAACAAGAGAAAAGGTAATGTTGAACGCAGGAGCCCATTCGGTAGAATTGAAATAACCATCTATCCTTGGAGGAGAAATGGTATAAACTGATTGAAGAGAGATAGGTTCGGATTTAAATTTAAAGGGGAAATAAAAATAGAAAACACTTATTGAACCGAAAGCCACTATAATCATGATCAGAATATAGTAAATTTTCTTCATAATCTAACTCTTCTTTTAAATTTTTTATTAATGCTGTTTTTCGATGAAACTGGCAATACCAACACCAACATATTAATTAGAAAGAAAGTGGAAGAAATTTTTCTTATTTTAGAATTGATAAGAGACATTTTTCCCTATTATTTTTCCCTATTATTACTCAAATTTAACAATATTATTGTTATAAGTAACACATGAGAGCCTTTATAAACATACCGATTAAAAAGAATTTTAGTAGCAGAATTTACACCAATCTTAATAGACAAATATTTTTGATCAATCCTGAGAAGGGGAATTGTCTTAGGATCATAGAAAATATCTTTATATAATCTTCTTTCGAAGTACCTCCTCCATAATTGAAATTTTTGAATTTTGGTGGTAGCTTATAACCGATAATGTTTATTTCTTAGTATATAAGGACTAATTGTTGTTATGCTTGGTGTTTTTCCAGTAAGTATTTATGGAATAATTCTTAGGAATAAAGAATAATTTCAAGACTCAAGGCTTTTATTGTTTTCAGTAAATTGAATAGTTGAAGGATGTTGAGGAAAATGGTCATTGAATTTGAGAAGAAGGTAATTAAGGCAAGGTTCCGGAATCCTAATTTAAATTTTGAGGTTGATGAGCAGATAATTGAGCATAGAAAAGATCCTCTCCTTGGAAGGCTCAGCCTAATTCCTCATGAATTAAAGAAAAAGGCATCGTTCTATTATGGAACACCAGATAAACGAGCGTTGAAGAAATCAGTAGAAAGCTCACGAGCGCTGTGTTATTTTTGTCCGGAAAAGATTGACCAAGCTACGCCAAAATTTTTACCTGAAATCAGCCAAGAAGGGCGATTTAAAGTCGGAAAATCGACATGTTTTCCGAATATTTTTCCCTTTTATAAGCATTGCGCCGTGGTAACAGTTACAGATGCGCATTACGTCCCTTTAAAAGAAATAACACCCGAGCTTTATGGAGATGCAATAAAAGCAGGAGTTGAATTCATAAAACAGGCGTATAAATTCGATAACGAGGCAATCTATCCCTTAATTGGAGCGAACTTTCTTATTCCCGCAGGTTCAACGATTGTTCATCCTCATATCCAAGTTCTTTTAGGGCCAGAGGAGATTTACCGCGTAAAATTACTGAGAGAGGCGAGCTTAAAATTTAAACAGACAACGGGAAAGAATTATTGGGAAGAATTAATGTTAGAAGAGCAAAAACGTGGAGAACGATATATTATCCAGACGGGGGAAATTCATTGGTACACACCGTTTGCCCCTCTCGGGAATAATGAAGTGCGAGCAATCATCCCTAATAAATCCAATCTACTTCAGCTTTCAGATGAAGATATCACATATTTGGGTGAAGGGATTTCAAAAATACTACATTACTACCATAAAAAGAACATTTCTAGCTTCAATTTCTTACTATACTCAGCACCCCTCACAGATTCAGACCACTCAGGCGCCTTTTCTGTTGGATTTCAAATCATTTCGCGTCCACCGTATAGATCTTTCTATATCAATTTAGACGCATGGTTTCTCCAGCAATTAGCTTATGGAAGCCTTATTATTGAATTTCCTGAAAAAATCGCGGAAGATCTTCGAGAATATTTTTAAAGGAATATGAAGAACTTAAACGAGTATAAAGGACTAGGTCAGTTTCGTTATGGAATCGTCTAAAAAAATTCTACTTATTAGTGGATTAATTTTTTGCATTGTGTACGCAAGCTATCAATTATTATTTTTCTTCGAAATTGGTCCCGTAAATTTATTTGGAACAATTTTTGGGGAAGTAGGAGGATTAATCGTAATTTTAATAGATCTAATCCTTATAGGGACGATAATTCTATCGAAACCTTATATTTTAAATTATTTTAAAACGCGAGCGATTTGGACTTTCTGCGTGGCTTTTATTGTAATAGCAATATTCCTTGATATTTTCTTTGAAATCTCATTCCAATATTCAACGCCGTCTTTTCAAATCTTGTGGGTTGATTTATTTTTTAGAAGTATCTTTTTTATTCCATGGATAATGACATGGTTTATAATCCTATATTTTTTTCAGTTTTCCCAGAAAACTCTTTTCTTACTGGCAGCCTTACAGGGAGTAATTGGGGAATTTCTTCTTGCCGAATTATTTTTTCCGGGTTGGGGGATGGCGGCTGCTCTAGGCTATAATCCAATGGCGATCGCAATTGGTGGTGCCCTGACATGCCTTTTATACGGTTGTAATTTAACAGTTCCTTATTTTCCATTTAAAGAGCTTTTTGAATCCAAATTAAATCAACGTACTACTCGTATTAAATATGTTATATCGTTCATTCCGCTCTATGCCTTTTGTCTCGCCTTCTATAGTCTGCAAATTGCAATTCAATCTCATTTTCCTTACTTGATATAGAATTTTTCCTAGTCCTTCAACTTGTGCTCAAGAAACCTAGAATAGTCGTACAAACGTTTATAGATGCGAACGGCTTGGTCGGTGAAGAGGGCTGTTATAATTCCTGCCGACTCGAAGAATTTTCGTTCTCGCTCAATGCCGTTTTTTTCGCCTAAGACGGCAACGATTGTGACCTTCTGTTTTTCGTGAGATTGGAGGATGATATCGCGAAGGTGAGGGCTAAAAGATTTCTCTTCAGGATTATCATCGCCCCAGACGGTAATTATACAGCCATCGACATTAGGATCATTTAAGACAGCACTCAATGATCTGGTAAAAACGTTTTCATTACCCATGTTGAGGGTGGCGGGATATGTGTCAATAGGATTTGCGCCGAATTTCCGATCGAAAACCACTTCTTTGATTTTTTGGCTTGTTTCGTGGGTAAATTCAGCCAATTGAAGTCCTAATTTTGTGGCAGCATCTGAGGCAACCACTCCAAGGCATCCCGAGTAAGTAATGATTGCAAGGCGAGGTCCTTTTGGGAGGATAGGAGTAATGCTAAAGGCATGGGCAGTTTCAATAAGTTCAGTTAGGGATTCAACTTGAATTAAGCCAGTTTGTTTGGCAATTGCACTAAACAGTGCGGCGTTGCCAGCAATTGCACCTGTGTGGGAGCTGGCTGCCCGCGCTCCAGATGGTGTCGTTCCCCCTTTTATTACAATTACAGGTTTTTCTTTTGAAATATTCCGAGCTGCTTCGATAAATCGTTTTGCATCATTAATTCCTTCAATATAAAGAGCGATGACGCGCGTTTGAGAATCATTTGCGAGGTAATTGAGAATATCCGCATCATCTACATCGATTTTATTTCCCAGTGAAACAATTTTAGAAACAGGAATATCATATGTAGCAAAGTATCGAACCATTCCACCAGCAAAAATTCCAGATTGAGCGATGAAAGTAATAGTTCCAGTAGAATCTAAGCCTGTAAAATCGACATAAGAGGATGTAAAATGATTTTGTAAACTCACAATGCCCATTGTTCCAGGACCAAGGACACGAATGCCAGTTTCACGTATAAGGTGTTTCAATTTATTTTGAAGCTGGATATTTTCGGGGTCTCCAGTTTCTGCGAATCCTTCAGTAATGATGACAGCACCTTTCACGCCTTTATCTGCACAATCTTTTAAGATCCCTAAAACAGATTGAGTTGGGACTATAATAATTGCTAATTCGACAGCTTCTGGAACATCTCTGATCGATGGATAGACAGGTAAGCCAAGCAATGTATCCACATTGGGATTGATAGGAAATACCTTCCCTTTATAACCAAGCTCCAATATATTTTTCAAAACATTATG
>SUPS01000032.1:2927-22430 GCA_005191415.1 Candidatus Helarchaeota ASGARD archaeon Hel_GB_A | reverse complement strand
GTAAAAAAATTGGAAGAGTATTTAAATAAAATTCCTTTAGGAAGTCGAAACGCTATTGAGGCTTTAAGAAATAAAAAACGACAAGCTATTGTAATGTACCTTAAAGAAGAAGGTCCAAAGTCATTCATTGAGATTTCTAAGAAATTCAAGCTTAAAAAAGGTATACTGAGCCACCATCTTAAGATTCTTCTCGGATATCGACTGATATATCATTTTTATAGTAAAAAAATAGATGATGCTAAACATTCATACTATGAGTTAAGCAAGTTAGGAGAAAGAGTTATCATCGGTCTTATCAAATTATTAGAACCAGTTCCCTCTCCTAAACATGAAATAAAAGATGAATCTGTGGATGATACGATGACTACAATTTAGATTGCTATTTCTAATAGAACGAAGAACTAGGTTGAATTTAAAAAGAAGGGGAATAGGTTTAAATATTTAATTTAAATTCCGGATCACCATAGAGCATATAACTTGCCCATAAAATGTGGTCGGGTCCATATTTATCGAAGATAATTTGCCGTGCATGTCGAAGCGCGCTTCCAATTGTTTCCCCTTGGGTGACCAATTTTTTGTAAAATTCTACCGCAAATTCGACGCTTGTTATATCATTCACGTAAGTAAAAGTTCCAATGTAGTTTTTTATGCCTCCCATTAGGAAGCCCGATGCAATTCCAAAAATTTCACTTTGATATCTTTGCTCGGTCTCAATGGCTTGGGCACCAGATTCGCAAGCATTTGCAAATACAATGGGAGGTGCGGTATGTGTCGCGAGCATTCCTGCGGTTAGAATCTCTTTTTTCTCGTGATTAATTTTCCATCCACTTTCGCTGGGATTTTTTTCGTCAAAATAAGCATGTCCGGCATAATGCACAAGATCATAGTGAGTTAGATCCTTAAGTAATTTATTAAGTTTAATTTCTGCCCCACTCTTGTACTCTAAATGCTCTTTGATTCCATCTATCTTAGATAACTCATTATGTATTTTATCGCATTCTTTTATCGCACCGGGTAATGTTTCGGTTGGATCTGCCAGTAAAAGTACTCTCAGAGGGTATTGAAGCGACCTTGTCTGGTAGGAATTAATATAAAATTTTGGTGATACAACAACTTGGCGCCCTATATTATATTTTAGTCCCAAATATTCCTCTCCATCGTAACAAAGCTCCCATGGAATATTTAAAAGATCGTCATCCAACTTAAGAAATAAATTCTGAGAGGGAATTCGCTTGAGTTTTGGTCCTATATCCTCTAATAACTCCTTAAATAAGGCATCCCCTAATTTTTGAAGGCTTGAAAAATTTTTTGATTTCCCTTTTGTCACAAATTCTTCTAATGCAATGGCATATTTTTTGAGGGTTTTTGAGGATATCTTAGTAGTTTTGATATAAGAAATCGTTTCACTTGATGTAAGGTCTAAGTAGTTAGTTTCTCTCTGCCTTAAGATAGTGAGCCGTATCGGTTTTTGTTCTTCAAACTTTAAACTTGCTGCTTGTTGCCAAAAATCTCTGAAAAAATTCTGCCAATCTGCCTTTGAATAAAGAGCAAAGGTTACTTCTTTCAAACCAGTAGCTGTATTTCGTAAATAATCAAAAACTTTCTGAAT
This sequence comes from Candidatus Helarchaeota ASGARD archaeon Hel_GB_A, assembly GCA_005191415.1. Classification (GTDB taxonomy): domain Archaea; phylum Asgardarchaeota; class Lokiarchaeia; order Helarchaeales; family HEL-GB-A; genus HEL-GB-A. The sequence goes on along the minus strand of SUPS01000032.1, from coordinate 20,821 downwards.
CATTGATTTAGAGACAATTTCTGAATCAATTTGCTCTGGACCCGTCCCAATCGCTGGAAATGCAATGCTCTTACAGGCAAAATCATCTGCCATCTCGAGACATTTATGTGTCACTTTTGTTACAACATATGGTGTGACTACTGGGTTTTCGAGATTATCATCGCAAACTGCACAGTGAAAAATTTTTTTCGCTGAAAGATTTCCTGCATTCGTGACCACTACATCTCCTGGCTTTAATTTCCGTCTTGCTAAAATTTGTTGGACCTCTTTCATTATTTGAGGTCCCCCTCTCTCCAAAATCGCCTTCGCCACGCCACTATCCATCGAAAGATCCGTATTATCTGAGGAAACAATTACTTCTGGCGTAAGATCCCTTATATCTCCATTATAGATTTTGACGATAGTATTTCCTATCTGAAATTTGTCTTCTTCCATTAAATCGCCATCCATTCTTTCATTAATCTTTATCGATATTTTTTATATACTTTTGTTCAATTAATTTCTCAAATTAATATTTCCTTAATTGTGATTGGATTGGCAGATGTCGGTACTCTTCTCGTAGAGGGCTTATTGCTAGGTTTAACGATTGGGACTTCTTGTTTACTCACTTGTTTACCAATTTTACTTGCACACATTACTGCAGACCACCCTGGCTGGAAAAATGGACTTATTTCAAGTATTTCCTTTAGTCTAGGACGCCTATTTGCCTACTCTGTTTACGCCATTCTTTTTGGATTAACCGGTTATCTTATTAATGAATTTGTGGAGTCTTCAACGCTCCTTTTTCTAATTTTTTCGGTCATTATGGTAACCTTTCTCTTAATTTATGGCTTGGCTCTTTCAATTGGTGAAGATTATTTTCCCTCTCTCACAAAAAAAGTTTGTGCTTTCACTCAAACAAAACATTCTAGTATAGTTCTCGGAATCTTAGTTGGTTTATTCCCTTGTGGTCCTTTATTTTACATCTTTGCACAAGCAATCATTTTAGGTGCCGAAAGCTTATTACTAAGCTTTCTTTTCTTCCTTATTTTCTGGGTTGGAACTAATATTTATATATTCATTGCGGGAGTTTCTATCGGAGGAGGCGCTGATTACGTCCGCCGTCACGAAGAAATTGAACGAATTCGCCGTATTTCTGGATTCATATTAGTAATTGTCAGCCTTTTTCACTTAGTTCAACTTATTAACCTCCTTTAATTTTAGATAACATTTAAATAAGAAAATTTTTTTTTAAGGTTACATGGATGCCACAGGCGATGGACCTCCAAAAGTTAAAAAAATAAGATATATTAGCGAATTTTTACTATATTTTACATTGGCATTTGGCATTTGGGGCGGATTCATATTCCCATTTTTATTAAAAGAATATGCAGGAACTGGTCTTTGCCCATTTGGATTGTTTCAAGATTGGTTGCTCGGAAAATAGAATTTCTTTACCACTTTACTAACCACCTTTCTATTTCTAGAGTTATTTTGGCTGATTTCCTGGATATTGTCTGCCATTTTATATTCGCGTGCCTATTGCCAATATGTCTGCCCTTTAAGTTTAGCAGTTCGCCCGTTCACTTGGCCTAAACGAAAAATAACCCATCGGTTCTCAGAAAAGTGGCGGGATATCGCTTATGCCCTTCTTATTGTTACATTAATTGGCACTTTAGCCATTGGCATCGCAGGTATAAGCACTTTTACTGGATTAGGACTTTTCTGCGATTATTGTCCTTTTTTTGTGGTCTATACTGATTTTTCCAATCCTGTCGGATTTGTCCTTAATAATATGCCTAATTCGATTATTTGGTTCGGTTCATTCCTCTTACTTGTGGTTATTCTTGCGCTCTATACGGGAGGACGCTACTGGTGTGCCTATCTTTGTCCTGCTGGTGCACTCCTCGGACTGGTGGGACGAAAATCTATTTATGGATTATATCGCGATAAAGAGAAATGTGTAAATTGCGGAAAATGCGAAGAAGTCTGCACGATGTTCATTATGACCAAAGTTCTTCAGGAAGATTTAGAAGAAGTGCCAAAACAAAGCTGTATAGGGTGTGGTCTTTGCGTTGATATTTGTCCGAAAGGTGCCCTCAGCTTTGGTACAAAAACGAACCATACCCTTCACACTCATAATCGGGTGAAGTATATCTTATTCTCTCTCACGTTATTCTTTATTGTAACTTATTTGTTAGTTAGTTTTCTAGGCTAATAATCTTTCAAAAAATTCAGAATAAATTAAAAACTACAATATAAACTATAATTATAATTATACAACATACAATATTTCCTATAATGGCTCCTATTTTCTGCTCCTGCCGTGTGGGTGTTCCTCTTGTTGAATCTAAACTTGATTCTCTCCTAGAATAGGGATAATATTCTCTATAATGCCTACCCGATTTGATTCGATTCAAATATCGTTTGGCAAAAGAGGCTACCTCTTCATTTTCATCCCCAGATAACTGCTCAAGCTTCGTTACTATACTCAATTTTAGCTCAGGTGCATCCCAGTACAAGTTCGCCAGATTTCTAATCCCTTTTATCCTTACTTTTGGGTCTTCATTTATTAGCTCAGTTGAATATTCATTAAATCGGTCTAATATTTCAAAAGATGACATTTAATTACTCCCAGTAATCAATTAAAAAGTACTATTACCAATTATGGTAGCTCAATATTCCCTTTTTAATCTAAGGGATAATAATTCTTGTTATACTAGTAAAACCGCATAATAATTCCAAAAAGGAGGATAATTACACCTAATGCAATGGTCAGATGTTTTTCGGAGAGCTTATGTGCTAATTTTGTTCCCAATACGGCACCAACAATACAACAAATCCCGAAATAAATGCCTAAAATGTAATCAATTGATCCATGTATCGAATAGAAAATAGTAGCACCTGATGCCGTAAATAACATTACCATACAAGCGGTACCAACCGCTAAATGACTTTCAAATGAGAAGATGAACACTAAGATGAAAGTAATGGCAAAGCCTCCGCCTGCCCCAAATAAGCCTCCAATTAAACCAAGAATTATTGAGGCGATTATAATTATCAATTTCTTATATTTCTCAGGTACCTTCTCAAAATATTCTGCTAATTTAGGTTTTTGCAATTCTCCTGTTTCAGGTTCTTCCTTTTGTCTTATTCCCCTATAAATAAATACTGCCCCAATAATTATTTGGAAGAATCCGAAGGAATTTTCTAACGTCTGTTCTGATGAACTTGCAATGGTAAACGCGATAAATGCACCCAGGATCGCAAATGAAAATGAAATTAACCCCATCAAAACGCCCATTTTAAAATCTACATTCTGATGGCGTGAATAAAAGTATGCAACGGTCCCTGCGGAAATAACATCAATTAATAAACTCGTTCCGAGAGATGTTAAAATATTTATTAAGAAAATAACGTTAAGAATTGGAACAACTAAATTGACTGCAGAAATGCCTGTGAAACCAGAAGCAACACCAAGCAGCATTCCAACGGCAATCAAGATAATTATCAAATATAATTCCAAATTCGATTCACCATTTAATTCAGTAAAAACTTTTAAAAACGAATTTTAAATTTTTCCCAAGATCATTTTCTTCTAGATGCGTATTAGACATGCTCAAATCATCTATGCCTACAAATGAATTGAATCCGAAAAAATTGAATCTAAATATTTAATTGAATTTAGGATACATAACGCGTATTTTTCGCCTAAATCTTTATATGAATTTATTTTATTCAATTTATTGTCTCAAGATTGAGAAATAATTAATAGTCCAAAATTCAAAGTCTATGGCCCTGAGCATCATTTTTTAGTCCCAGCAGCTATTCTCACCGCGTTAAAGAATTTAAAAAATTTAAAGAATTTAAAATTTCCAAATTAATTATTCCCTCTAAGTGACAAATCATTGAATTTATTATCAGAACGATGATTATTGAATTTTAATTAAAATAAATTTGATATCTTTTTAATATCACAATTTGTTTAATTGTCTATCGACTTCGCGTTCAACTTCAGCTTCTATTTTTGCCCTTACATCACCGGAACGTAAAGCAGGGTCATTTGGTAATTCTCTCTCGATATCTCGCATAACATCGTTTATTACTGACTGGATTAAAGCATCTTTATCAAGATTGGTAGGATCTACGTTTATATTGATTTTACTTTTTACTTTATTTCTGATATTAGACTTTTGTTTGCTAATAGCGCTATTAATTTTGCTTTGAACCTTACTTTTTACTTGTTCTGTGGTTCGTCGTCTTATCTTATTCGCCAATCTATCTAAAAATCCCATTTTTTAATCACCTCGATTTTTTTCTATCAAGCTTTTATCAGATTTATGTGTGGTTTATTCCTTTAAGCCTTTCGATTGTTAGGTTCTCGAATAAAAATTTGTATCTTAAAAACTCAAATAATGATGTTATCACCGAAAATTGCCCCCTCTTGACTTTTATATCCGCAATGGGATAAAAAGATTGAGAGTCAAACGTCCTTGAATCTACTTGAATCCACATGGTAGTGGGGCAACAAGCTTCTTTTTGACTCTCCCCCCACTACGTGAAAAAACTTCTTTATACCAAAATATTGAGCAAATGAAATGATTTTTCTCATTTTAAAAAAGTACAATAGAAAAAAATTGGTTATTGTTCCCCGCCCTTAATACGGGACTGCGGAATACCAAAAATATTTTTAATGAGCTCTTCTGTATCTCGGAAGACTTCGACTCGTCCCCTGAAGTTTTTAAGTTCTTCCTGGTATTGTGCACTAAAAAGCGTTATAAAATCTTTCAATTGATCTTGAAGATACTTAGTAATTTTTCCTATACCTACTAATGCGACTCGAATGTATTCTCCTTCCTCGATTGTAATTTCAAAATCTTTATATGAAAGTCGATTTACTCCTGAATCTTCTGAATAGCCTAATTCGCCTCCAAAACTCTCAATTGCCTGGAGGAAACCGCTCAACAAGTCTGGATCGAACTCGCCTGGGCTAAATTTATAGCTAAATAGGCAAAGTCCTGATAACTTATAGATGATTAGAAGATAATGTGCAACTCTTATCGAATAATTTGCTTCTTTCCGCTCGATCTCTTTTCTAATACCTTTAAGCCCTCGTATTATCTTTTCTTCACGAATTGGATCGGGTGTATCGAATAAATCAAGATAAATCTTTGCGTTATTTGTAGCGATACTCTCAATTTCTTTCAACCATTCAATGGCATCATATTCTAAGTTATTTGCGAGTAATTCAGGGATGGATTCGTTTTCATCAAATTTCGAGAGGTCCTCTTGCCATTGAAGAACCTGAGAATAAAATTTAATTTCTGGGAATTCTTTCTGGATTTTGAATGCAATCTCCTTTAGTTGGAGGAGTAAATCACAAATGGGGGATCGAATTTCACAGTAATCACAAATATTAAAGAGTCCTTGAGCGATTTGGAATGCTATTAAGACTTTCATACCACAGATTCAGGTCTCGTTCTAGCCTTTTTAAAATCAAAGTAAAGAAATACTACAGTTTCGAGCACCTCTAGGGTGGCAGAAAGCCCCGGGGGGGCCTCATCGTTTTTAAAGAAAATCAATCAACGGAAAGGAAAAAATATCCTAAAAGGTATTCTTTTCCAAAGAAATTACTATAAATTATCGAAACCCTTAAACGCCTTAATCTACTTAATTACCTTATGACAAATATTACATTTAGTGTAGATAAAGAATTACATAAAAAAATGAAAGAGCATCCAGAGATTAAATGGAGTGAAATCTTGAGACAAGCTATAGTCGAATACTTAAAAAAAATTGATCATAAAGAGCAAATCACCGTAGGTGATTTGAGAAAGCAATTAGATAAAGAAACCCTTGATCAGATCGATAGTTTAGACGTAGAAAAGGAGATTGAATTTTTTAAAAAGACTAAGGAAATGGAAGCGCAAAGACTTAAACGCTTAACCGAGCTAGCTCGGGGTTTGGAAGAATGATCTGGTTATTAGATACGAGCGCATTAATAAAATGTAGTAAATTAAATAAAACTGATATCTTCAAAAAAAATTATACTTATACAACTATATTGAGCTTAATCGAATATCCCATTGCTGCACAGTATAAGGATTTAACCATCTTTTTTCCAAGTCCTCTCTCCTTTACAAACAGCCTAGATTATGCACTTAAACTTAGGAACCAAGGAACCCCTATACCTATTATTGATATTTTAAATGGTGCAATTGCAGTTGAAAAGAAAGCGAATTTAGTAACAGATGATGCACATTTTAAAGTGTTAAATTCTATAGAACCTTCTCTTAACGTAATAACAACCGCGGATTATTTAATAGAAATTCAAAAAGTGTAAACGGCAGGAAGAGGTACTTGAGATCATCGCTGCTTGAGAGGGGATGCGCCGTCAATGCATGCCCATCCAATATCCTTGCGATTAATTCGTAATTGAGGAGTGCGGGGGTGAGGGTGGAGTCAATTTTCGCGTGATTACTGGTAGGTTGGCGTTGGAACGCAAGCACGAGGTAGAACTGGAAGAGTCCGCGGAACATATCCATCACGTCGAACAACAGCTATTTTATTAAAATTGCTCACTAAATTACTCACTTAAACAACCGTCCTATAATACGCCATATGACTTCCACGAAGATTGCGAAATATAGACGAAGTCGGTTAAAGATTTCTTTAACATTCTTTATAATAAAAGGTTTTAATAGAATTTTAATAGTGAGAACAAAGGTAGAACTCAAGGAATTAGCGTTAAATATTTCATAAGGGATATTTATGTTTATTGTTGCGTTGTTGATACTTCCTCTCATTGTATCAATCCATTCTAAAGCATGCTGGTTTGTTTTAATGAGAGCACTCATTAATGGTCGATGGTTTAGAATGATCGAAAGTTGGATTGTTTGCGATCCAAGAAGATGTAGAAAACGGTTCATTTCAATAAACGAATGAATTTGCATCTCTTGAGTCCTTTTTCGGACATTTGGGGCTTCTCCAAATCCTTTGAAAAAGAAGTAACCATCTCGATTAAATTCGTGCTTTCTTAACCCTAGCCCACCATGAGTCATATAAAAAAGTCCATTTATTCGAGAGCTAATAAAATCCATAAGATGAATTTTCTTTCCTATACGTTGTGATTCTACGAACAATTGGTCAAAAATTGTATCAGGTGTGTAAAATCGCCCTAAACAATATGCATTGAGACATTCCATCTCTCCTTTCTTTATTCCCTCAATATAATAAACTCCGTGCATTTCATCAAATTTATTCCAATCTTTTTCGTATATTAGCCCTTTTTCATTCAATTCATCATAAAAATCAGTATCTGGAAAAGGAGTTGCGATACCAAAAGCGGCATACATCTGCCCTATTGCTTTTCCGTAATCTGGAAACTGTTTAATTTCTTCTCTTGTATGCCATGGTAATCCTATAACATAAGTTCCTCCCGCTACCCCTTTATTTTCCCGTATTATTTGAATTGCTTTTCGTTGTAATTCGGTCGTAAGAGTTGCTTTCTTAGTCCTTTTTAAATCATCCGAGCGTGGACTTTCGATGCCCATACAGAATTTATTAATACCCGCTTGGCACATTTTTGCCATGATCTCAGGATATTTCGCAACGCGCCGACAGGTAACCATTGCGTTGAAACTAATCTTAAAACGAAGCGATTCCTGAAATTCTAAAAGAGCATCCAAAATTTTGTCTAGATGTTTGGGATTCCCCATGATATCAGGATCTGCCACGAGCATATGTAATGGGCGAAATCTATGAAATCTCACAATTTCTTCCAATTCTGAAATGATATTTTCAGGAGATCGAAATCGAATATGCGACTTACTCATTCGAGGTTCGCAACAGAATGTACAAGTCCCATAACAACCTCGTGAAAAGGAGATTTGGTCCGCTCTCTTCTCAGGCGCATAAGAAAATCTATAAAGATGAGGTTTCCAACGTAGATGTCTTGCAGGAAAAGGTAGTATATCTAAATTTTCCACAAGAGGACGTTCTGGATTATGAATTATTTTCTTTCCATCTTTATAAGAAACGCCTAAAATACCTTCAGGTGTAATTGTCCCCTCTTGAATAAGTTCACGCATAGTGAATTCCCCTTCCCCTCGTACGACCAAATCTACCTGAGGGTATGATAAGAGAATATCCGGAACGGCAGTTGGATGAAATCCTCCCATAATGGTGGCTTTGACACCACATTGTTTCGCAATTTTAGCAAGTATTAATCCATCCCGATGTTCTGTCGCACTCATTGAGAATCCAACAACATCGGGCTTAAATTTCTTTAAAAATGCCCTAAAATATGAGTAAGAAAAATGATCTATATCATGATCAATACAGCGTACTTCCGCGATATCTTCTATAGCACCAGCTATATATTCCATTCCAAGCGGAATTAGCGCTCCTACTATAATTCCTAAGCCAGCAGCTCCTTTTGGCTTTACTAATAAGACACGTTCGAACATGATCTTCCGCGGAATTCTTATCTCTGAACCAAAATAAAAAGATAACGAGAAAAAGAAAATTTAATTTTAATCTTAAAAAAAGAGAGAAGGAAATAAATTTCTTAATTTTCCGATTCAGTATTCTGATTATTTCTACTTTGCTGGATTAAATCGCTTAATACCTCTATGGGAATAGCTCGAAAGAGACCTTTTTGCCGTAAATCATCGATTGTACCCAGAATTTCTACACGAGATTCTCTGCGAACATTTTCAGCCATACCAACAAGAGTTGGAAGGAAGAAGTATTGCTTTTCTTGCTGAATGGTTAGTGCTAACGTAACAAGACTATCTTCAAGACTATTGAGTTTCACTTTTTCACGAACTTCCTTTTCAACAATGTGCGGCCAGAGTAAAGAAGTTTCAAAAGCTAACTCGATAATTGCATCTGCTGTATGAAAAGGTGAGATTGCCCCTCTCCAATCTTTCAGCTCATCTTCATATTTTATCTCAAATTGTTTAACAAATTCATCTAATGATTCTCGAATACTTTCTGTGGGTTGTGCTGCTAAAATTAGTGCGGTTCGGATTTTTTCTCCATCTTTTAATAAAATCTTGAAATTAGCATAGCTCAATTCAAAACCTTGTTCTTTTACTTCTTCTGGTTCTTCTGATAATTTCTTATCGGCAAATGGAATCTTCTCACTACTAGGAGGCGCGGTTGTTATTTCGGTTTGGAAGGCAGAAATTGCCGTAAGGAACCCACTAATTAAATCTGCATCAAGGGTGGTTTCTCCAAATGAATATTGGAACAAACAACTGCCTGTTTTTGCATGTATCACAAGAAGATGCTGTAAATTGACAATATCTGTAAATTTAGAAGCTAATTTCTCCATCCGTGCTAAGCGGCGTCTTCTACGTGGTAAGGCTACAAATTGCCGATACGACAAATAGGAACCCACGACTGCAGCAATAGCAATTCCGATATATGGTAAAATCCCCAAAATTATTTTACTCCATGTCATTATCTCAATAGCGACTTGAGTATCTAAGATCGCTGAATTGGAAGTTTTTGTTTCTTCATATCGTACTATAATCGTAAAAGAATCGGCACTTGCATAATCCGAGGAAATTTCGATTTGTACCAGCGCATGTCCTTCGCTATCCGTAGTGGCTTTCCTGATAATTTTTTCATTATTATTAAAGATTAAAATAAATTCTAAGGTTTCATTAGACATTCCCTCTTGAGTATCATTGTTCTTCAGCAAGGCTTCAATTTCTAAGCTATCACCTACCATTACGCTCCCGGGAAGTGATGATAAAATAGTAATTACAGGTTGATACTTTGGCCCAATTTGGATATTCGTACTCTTGGAAGCACCTTGAATTGTTTCTGTCTCAACAAAAATTGCTTCAAACATAAGTTGATTGATTGCTTGTGGAATTTCAGCTAAATAAAAGGTTGCAATTCCCGAACTATTAGTGAGTCGTGTTTCTAAAATCTGCCCTCTCGGTTCAGAATTCTCATAGAACGTGATGTTAAAGGCGATCTTATAATTATTTAAATGGGTTCCGTTTTCAAGTAATAAAGTCGCTAGAAAATACATATCTTGTCCTACGCGGTATTCACCTACTGCAGTAGTGTTTAGTAATAAGGTAACACCATACTTTGGTAAAATAGGAATGATTTGAAATCCAGAAGCGGGATCTATTTGAGCCGTCCCGTCATAAGTTACGTTAATTTGAATCTGATCTATTCCCTCTTGAATCTGAGGATAATAATAGGTAGCTATCCCTTCTTGATTCGTGAATCGGCTTTCTACAAAATAACTTTTGAGTTGTCCTTGATTCCATAATGAAATGTTAAAATCTACTTTCTGATCAAATAAAGCCGTGCCATTTTCTAAGGTTAAATTTGCATATATGTAAAAACTATGCCCGATTCGATATTCTGTTGGTGTGGAATTGCTAATCGTTAAAGTCGTATTTTCTTTACTCAGGACATTTAATGTTAAATTTGTCTGATAGGTCGCATAGTCCCGTAGGGCTACTGCCGTTATTGTAATATTATACATTCGCGTTCCCAATATATTCCATTCAGGGAGTGAAATGGTAGTCTCATATTGCCATACCGATTTCTCTAAAATTCCATTAGCCGTTGTTCCTGCTATTTGCCATGTGAGATTTCCTTCCGTTAAATTATTGAAAAGGATTGGCAAATCATGGAAATCATCCCAATACCCCATAGCAATACTAATAGTTTCCCCTTCATATGCTGTAATATTACTATATTCTCCTGCATCGATGTAGAGTAGGCTTGTTGGGATTTCCACAACGATTAAATATATCCAAATTACTTTTGTCTCAAAATTTTCTGAATATGCTGTTATTTTTAATTTTCCCGTATCTCCCTCATGTAGTCCTTCTGTATCGATCTGTATATCATAGAATCCTGGAGTTAAATTTTTTGGGTTCCCATACCAATTAACTGAAGTCCAATTAGGTTCCGCAATAACCTGAGCATATTCAATTCCTTCATAAGGCGGTGTTCCATTTGCATAAAATACTGTGATCGTATGGGTTTGGTCGTCAAAATAGGGGGCTGGATCAACCCACCAAATTCCATTTACATAACGACATCCATCAGTAACATTTAATGTCGCATTTGCACTTCTAAATACTGAAAATTTCACATACACATCTGACATATTATATCCAGGTCGAGATGCACGTATGCGCGCCGTATAGTTTCCATTCTCTAGGAGATAGGGTTGAAGTGTTATATTATAATACCCTGGCACCGTATGTTCCTGCACCGTGTAAGTCACATTTACGGTTATTGTCGCTCCGGGAATACCCGCATTATTATCAGTGTCATTATAAAACACATCAATGTAGATTTTATCTTTGGGATCAAACGGTGTCGGTCCGATATTTGTATATACTACGGAAAGATTTGTATGATAGACACACATTACTGATAAGCTCTTAATTCCTACTTCGGTTCCATTTGTCCACCTTACTACAATATGATGTGTTCCATTCTCCGTTACAACCCACGGGCTGAAATCCACCCAGGTCCCAATAGGTGTCTTTAGACTTGTATTTACGACCTGCTTTGTAGTATTATAAATCGTTAAATTGGCTTGTACCGTCGTATTTGATTGTAATATTGCTGTTACATTTATGGCATCTCCAACATAGAATTTCGTCACTTCATTGGTTCCGTTATAAGTATGGATCTCTTGAACAAAGTTGGGACTAGTCGCTTGGACACGCCACTGTCCTCCTGTGCCATAAAATGGAAAGAATATCGAAAAATTATGAATTACGAGAATCTGATATTTCTCGCTCTGATAGACTACCCAAAAGTATCCAGATGATAATGGGGTTCCCAAATACTCAACTTGATTTATCTGATGGCTCTTTGGAAATGTTATATTAACTTCCCTAGCAAAATATCTTCCAAATAGTTCTCTATTTGATGTCCATTTAGGAAAATTAGTATATAATGTTACATTCCAATCGATCGTCGTTGATAAAGATTTCCCCTCATAATGTGTAGTGGCTTTCGTCTGATTTGTAAAAAGCGTTGTCCATTTTGCTGTGAAATATGACTTTTGATTACCTGTCACATCTAACAAAATTATTCCACTACTTCCCGTAAAATCTCCAGTTATGAAGATTGAACCCCCAAAATCATAGGTATTGTAATCATTTACATTCGATCCATTAACTTTAAGACTAAGATCCGAGGGTTTTTGCTCGTAAGAAACCAATCGAACATTTCTGAGCAACAAATCAATATTATCGCCCACATCATTATGATTCTCAAATAAAGTCCAATATTCTGGCGCCATTCCAGAATCCCAGTAATATGCAAATCCATTATCCCCATCTTCGCTATCTCCTACATAGCCCCAATATACATATTCTTTTAAGATAGACCCCAACCCATAAGCTCTCACTACTACGAAAAAGGTATTGTCAAAGGTATTAAATAAATTAAGGAAAGTTGAAACTCCTGCATTAGGTTCTGGGAAGAAAAGCGGTACCCAAGTCATTATTTCTTTCGTAAGGCTAGTAAGCTCAACCGACTTAGATGCAAAAAGAAGCTTATCGGGAATCGGTTGTCCTGGATTGGATGAACCACTCTCTGTAGCATTATATATTTCAGCATAAACAATTACTCGTCCTTTATATTTTATATACACACTCAAATCGGCTAAGTAACTCATGGTCGTTGTCGTAAATTGCATCGCATTATCTTGAGTTTGTAATACACCGCCTATTCCTCTATCTTCATCATAGACTAATACAAAATCACTAGGACTGTCATTTTCTACGTTAAATGTATCTTGCCATGTTTGGACTGAAATAGTGACATTTGTGAGAAGCAGATCTATACCTGATCCTTCTTCTTGTATTAATTGCCAAGCATTTCCGACATATTGATATGCATTACCATCATCCCCATTTACTGAATCTTTTAAATAAGCCCACTCCAAAAATGATTCATTACCATAACTACCAAATGAATCTACTATAAGAACTACAAAAAATGAATACGCTTCTGTCCATCCTGCATCAAGATATGCCTTATATATTCGCGGTTTGAATTGAAATTCAACCCATTCTGTCTTATTTTCTCCTCCATAGGTCGTTAAATTCTTTGTTTCTGAGATGGCGACATAGCCATCTTGAAGATCCCGGGGTACAGGGTTAGAAATTCCTATTACTGAATTGTAGATTCTGGCTTTTAGTGAGATATTTCCTGCATAACGTAAATATACACTTAAATAAAACATAAAACAATCATCAGGAACTACGAATTGCATTGCATAATAATTTTGAGAGGACCCCATAGAATTATCGAAAATTGTTAAGAACCCGATTGGGAATGTTTGGTCTTCTACATTTATTGGCGACTCGAAAGTATGAATATCCGTGAAATTGACAAGAATATCTGATGCATTCCACTCATTCGTTTTTATCTCAATATCATTCTCGGTATCTGATTCAAGAAGCGCTGCTCCTCTATAAGATAACAATGCATCGGTTTCATTTTGTCCACGTATCGAAAATTCTTCTTGCTCTACAAATTCCAATTGATCAATATTCATGGAATTAATATTATCTTGAAAATCTGTTTGTGCTGTCTTATTTTTTCGATAAAAAGTGATATTACTCATTATAAATAATGAGGATCCTATAAATACCATGATAAGAATAATTGCTATCAATTTACTTTTTGGCAAGCCCATTATAACACACTCCTAGGTTACTCTAATAATATACGTGATGAATATATTAGTCATCTAGAATTTCAAAAAATTCATCATCTGTTTCTTAGAAAAGCAGTGATGATATAGGAAAAGTAATTCCGTTGTCCTATCAATTCTTATTAATATACATAAATTCTTTTATAATATTGATGGTTTCAAATCATAACAAAATCAATTTTAATATTCCTTGAGGTTCCATTCAATGGTATTTGAGAAAGTCGACAAATACGAACTTAAGGATGATAGTTCCTTCGTGATCCTTGGAATTCCTTTCGAAGCAACGAGTACAAGCCCGCGAGCTGGTGCCAAGGAAGCTCCTCTTGCTATCAGAAAAGCTTTTAATTATTTTTCTCTCCTTACAGAACTTGGGATCGATATATTTCAAAAGAAAATTGTTGATATTGGCGATATCGAAGTTTATCCCTCTCTTCTTGAAGAAACAATGACTTCCATCGAAGAAACTATTTCATTAATTCTTTCTCTCCGTTCTGATAATCTCCCGATTCCTATCACCTTAGGCGGAGATCATTTTATAACGTATCCTATCATTAGGAAATTCCTTCAGATCTTCCCCCACAAGTTTGGAATTATAATATTTGATGCGCATGTAGATCTCTACGATAAATGGTTATATAAAGAGAAGTATGCTCATTGTACGGTATTCCACCGCATCTTAGAATTGCAATCCATCGAAAAGGAAGATCTTTTGTTCATTGGCACACGCGATATTGATTATGAAGAAGCTGAATTCCTAAAAAACACCTCAATAAAGCCGATTTCATCTCATTCAATCTCACAAGGTGATTTGAAAGCTCTCCTCTCCCAAAGATTCCAACGCTTACAGAGGCGAGGAATCGACCATGTATATGTCTCCATTGACATAGATGTTTTAGATCCAATCTTTGCCCCAGGTACTGGCTATCCTATTCCCGGAGGACTTACATATCGGCAACTTTGGAAGGCCCTCGATCTTCTTACTCAATATTTTCAAGTAATTGGGATTGACCTGGTAGAAGTCTGCCCTCCATATGATTCCTCCGAGATAACCTCCATCACGGCGGCACGCTTGCTTATGGAATTTATCGGATTCATTACCGAAAAAATGAAATAATAGTGATAATAAAACGTGAATGCAGTGATAATAAGACTAGTTTTTATATGAAAATTAAATAATTATTCATTGAAAATTATAGATTTAGCATGATTTGCTTTAATTTTGAGATGGATCTTAATGGATGATAATAAAATTAAACTAAAAATACAACAATATTTAAATGAACTATTGCCAAAAGAATTGGAAAAATATCAAAAATTATACTCTTACGAGGAGCTTGTAACAAGGGCTGAATTTCTTGAAACTGTTAAGATGTTTAGCCAACGATTCGAGGCGGTCGACAGGAGATTTGAGGAACTAATCGATTCCATGAATCGCAAGTTCGAGGCGGTCGACAAGAGATTTGAGGAACTAATCGATTCCATGAATCGCAAGTTCGAGGCGGTCGATAGGAGATTCGAGGAAAGCAACAGGAGATTTGAAGAACTAATCGATTCCATGAACCGCAAGTTCGAGGCGGTCGACAAGAGATTCGAGGAAAGCGACAGGAGATTTAAGGAACTAATCGATTCCATGAATCGCAAGTTCGAGGCGGTCGACAAGAGATTTGAAATTCTTATTACTGAAATTCGTATTTTAAAAGTTGCAGTTGGTACTCTTGGAGATCGGGAAGGTAAAGCTTTTGAAAAAACGATAAAAGAGATTTTAAAAGAAAGTATCCAGAAAAAATTTATTGATATTGAGAAAATTGAAAAATTGAGAGTTAGAGACGAAGAGGGAGAAATAGTTTTACCAAATCAAAGAGTAGAGCTTGATATCTTCGCTAGTAATGGAAGAAAAATCTTAATGGAAGTAAAATTTCACATGACTGTTGAAAAATTAGTTAATTTTTATAAGAAAGCTCAGTTTATCGAAAAAAAGAAGGGGTTCAAAGCAGATAAACTCATAATTGCCATTGAAATTGATGAAAATGCTTTAGACCTTGCTGAAGATTTAGGTATTGATGTTATTACATATTCTAAACCTTGAAGTTTAGTTATATTTTTTCTAATAAGATCATTTTTCTTTTATAGTCATTAAAAAAAATAATGATAGTGGATGCATTTTTACTTATAAACTGGAAAGACCTTATTCGACCGTGAGATATTTTTCATTTGATAAGAAATTGCCCCTAACATAATAGGAAGGGCAATAGTCGCATCACAAATGACGTCAACATGTTTCGCCTTTGCATCTACTTTCTTCCATGATATAGCTTCTTGTAAACTCGCCCCGCTCACCCCTCCAGGCTCTGGCCTATCCATCGTGATTTGAATTGCATAATTAAGCCCCTTAGAAGTCACCTGCATTGCCATCGCCACATAATGTTTCGGAGTTCCCCCTCCAATAATCAACGCTCCTTTATGCTTCGATTCATACGCAATATCGATAATCCGTTTTTGATCACCTAAAATATCTATGTTTAGTGGATGGGTTTGACTATACATCCAAAGTTGAAATCCCAATATAGAATCAGCAATTGCGGGACAAAAAATCGGAATTTTTTTCTTAGCTGCTACTCGTAAAATCGATGGTCTCTCGGGAAGTTGGTTCCCAAGATAGGTAAGAAATTCAGAACATAAAAACTCTGTCCTCGAAGATTGTTCTAATACCGATTGAATATTTTCTTCTAACATCTCATAAGCTTCATTCGGCAAGAGCACATTATATATCCGATTCAACCCTTCTTTGCTGAGCGCTTCATCATCGGCAAGAGCACTCCCATGGAAATGTTTATACCCAAATGCCTCTATTAAATCATGTGTTAAGGTCGCCCCTGTCGCGATTAAAACATCCACTACCCCCAATTCTAGAAAATCAATCAAAACATGTTTCATTCCCCCCGGAACCATCGCACCCGCAACTGTTAGAAAAATGGTGCAATCTTGGTCCTGTACCATATCCATGAATATATCTACTGCTTTCGCTAATTTCTTTGCCCCAAATCCAGCCCCGACCCTCATCCCTTGAACTAACTGATCAAGAGCTGATTCCATTTCAGATGTAACCTTAACATGACGAATTTCTTCTAATTTCATTTTCTACCACCTTTTTATCATCTTCTACATAATTTACAGCGTACTAACCGATCTACCACCGTAGCTATCTTTGAAAAATTTTTTCAACATAGATTTTTTCTTTAAAAAATACGAATTTTGACATCTATCTATTAAAATTAGAAAATTTCCAAGCAATTGTTTGAAATATTTTCTATGAAACAATAGTCATCTACATTTAAAAATAATATACAAACTAATAAACCCGTTAAACGAGCGGGAAAAGGAATAAACAAGCTTATTCAAAAAATTTTTAATGAAATTTATCTTTTATAAAATAAATTAACAAGGAGATATGATGAAAACTTGTCAAATAAACAGATTTTAATTGCGTATGCAACGCGATATGGAACTACTGAGATAACTGCAAAAGATCTCGCAAAAATTTTCGATGAACTAGAAATAAACACCGATTTGCTGGACCTTAAGCAAACCAAGGAAAAGGAATGGCCACTATTAGATGCATATGATGGAATTATTGTGGCATCAGGGATCAGAATAGGCAAATGGATGAAAGAACCGCAAAAATTTTTAAAAACTTTCAGAAATGAAATAAGCTCTAACGAAATAGTACTTGGGTTATTCATTAATTGTGCAACTTGCTTAATCGATCCTGCGACTGCTAATAATGAATACCTAGAGAAAGTTATAGAAAAATTAGGAATAAAACCAAATATATATCGCGCATTTGGCCCAATTCTTGACTTTTCAGAAACAACGCGCATAGGAAAGATTGCAAGAGCCATACTGAAAAAAGTAATAGAAAAGGATTTTGAAGATGCAGGAATTCAGATCGATTACAAAGCGCGAAATGATCTACGCGAAATGGACCAGATTCGAGAATTTGCCGAAGAATTTGCTAAATTAGTAAAAGAAAAATCTTATTGATCTGAAAAATTTTCACTCTTTTTAAAATTTAAGGCAATAGAATTAATGCAATAACGCAGACCTGTGGGTTCTGGTCCATCTGGAAAGACGTGACCCAGATGTCCGCCACATTTACGGCAATGCACTTCCATCCGTATCATCCCAAAAC
>SUPS01000032.1:0-2917 GCA_005191415.1 Candidatus Helarchaeota ASGARD archaeon Hel_GB_A | reverse complement strand
AATTTTCACTCTTTTTAAAATTTAAGGCAATAGATTAATGCAATGCACTTCCGTCCGTATCATCCCAAAACTCGTGTCTATTTCCTCTTCAATAGATGTTTTATCAATTGGTTCGGTAAAACTTGGCCATCCTGTTCCTGAATTAAACTTAGCCTCCGAACTGAAAAGTGGCGCGTCACATCCCGCACAATGATAGACCCCCTTTTCCTTATTTCTCAAATATTTCCCTGAAAAAGGTGGTTCTGTACCTCTGCAACGTAAGACATAAAATTGCCTTGAGGATAACCTCATTTTCCATTCATTTTCTGATTTCCTAATTTCTTTATCTGATATCTTAAATGCACCTCTTTTTCTGAGAAGAAATCGAAGATTATTAATTTTTATGCAATAACCTCAATTAAGTACAAGGAAAAAATAATTAAATTCTAAGCGAGTATTATGCGCTGCCGAATGAAAGAACAAGGTTTTCCCATTGGAAAATGCCTTACTAAACTACCCGATGGCACCCAAAAACCAGCATGTGAGGCAACTTTAAGAGAGCGGGAAGGGATTTATTCGCGAGTAATCACCTCCCTACATTTGAGCCGCCCTGAGGATTATTTTTCTATATATCAATCGGGATGCAACCATAATTGCCTCAAGTGCCACTCCTGGGAGTTCTCAAAAATACAAAACGGCGATTGGATGACAACAGATGAAATTGCCGCGTATTGTGCCGACTATGAAGAACTTGTTACAGTATGGGAACCCAGAAATCGGGCAACTATGTTTGCAGCCAGTGATTTATGTAAACATTGTGGGATGTGTGTGCGGCAAGGAACCCGGCATCCATTATGTCCAAATAAACTTTCTCCGGAACAGGTGGTACTCAGTCCGCAGGGATTCGGTCCTGCTCGTAACATTGTCGCCTTTACTGGGGGCGATATTGCATGTTGTGCTGAATTCTATGCTCAAGCTACCGAAAAAATTAAAGAACGCTGCAAAAATATGTATGTTCTTTTAGAAACCAATGGATATGGTCTCACACCAACGAATTTAGATACCCTTGCGGATGCAGGGCTCGATTCATACTGGCTCGACATTAAAGCATATGATGAAGAATGCTATAAAAAGTTATGCGGAACTACCAATAAATGGATTCTCGAACTTCCTAGCGAAATTAAAGATCGAGGATTCGAGCTTGAAATTCTGAGCCTTTTCATTCCAGGATGGGTAGAATTGGACCAACTTGAAAAAATTTTTCACCTTGTTGCCCAAGTAGACGCCACTATTCCATTTACTATTCTCGCCTTCTTTCCCCAATATAAATTGACCAAAAATCGTCCCCCTACGATGCTCGAAATGCTCCAAGCGTACTATCTGGCAAAAGATTGTGGGTTAAAACGGATTCGAGTAGGGAATCTCGGAGTTTTTCTCAAGTCGGATCATGAAGTGAAATTATTTACTTCCCTTCTTGAACCCAGTGCATTCGGATAACCGTTGGTCAAAAGCTAGACAAACCTGGACAGCCTGTCAGCTTACGGGAGGTCCGAAACAGCTTGTCAGCTTATGGGAGAGCCGAAATGGAATTTAGCCTATTAAGTAAAATACATCAACATAAGATAGTAGAACACTCTTTTCTCTTTGCGTATTTCTCTAGAACCTTTATGCAATTCCCAACAGAGAGAATATGAAGCCTACTAAATCTCCAGCATAATAGGTTATTGTCACGATTATTATTGAAGCCACGATATAGAGCGCCATCGTACGGATGACCGTTTTGTTTTCCTGCTGCTTAGCAATATAACCACTTAAAACACTCAAAATAAGTAACCCCCAAAAAACTGCAAATTGAGTGGCTTCACTGATTCGATCCAGCGGAAATAGTAGGAAGGGCCAAATAAATTGGATGATAATAACAAATTTTGTACCAAATAAAATTGCAGTTGCTTTCCATACTTCTTTTATTGTACGAGATTTGTCTGTTCTTTGAGATAGATATTCGCTAAATGAATCTGAAAATCCCTCAACAAACGCGACAACTACAATACTACTGATGACCGCATGTGTTGTTGTCACTGCAGCTGACATCCCCACCATAATTGCAAGTGCTATGATAATACCTGAAGCAAAACCTGCAACGGTGGTAGACCCCATAATTTCTATTAGATAGTTAACAGACTAATAAAATTTATGATGTCTAATTATTTTAAACCAAACCAAAAATGAAAAGAAAATTTACATTATTCCCTCGTGATGATTCCACCAACGGCACCAGCTACTACTAAAAGCCCCGCACTTAGCAGGAAATCTATAATTATATTCCCATCTCCTGAATTTATTTGTGCAAGCCATCCTTGATAAGTCGAAAAGTCAAAAAAGAATCCTATAGCTATTTGGAAAAACATCAATAGTCCAAAACAACTAATTCCTACAATGAAACCTTTCTTTGCCCCCCTTACTACAAGCCCTCCAATGTAAGCACCACCGACGAGCGCAATAATTACAGACGAGAATCCAGGAGTCATAAAACCATAAAGAGGATGCGGCGCTAATACAAAGATGGCTTGTATTAAATTACCAGGTTTAATGGGATCAGTAAATTTAGATAATGAAAATTCAAGGGTCAAGATTAAAATTACTAATGAGATTGTGAGCATCGAAATTATAACCCCTGCAATAAGATTCCCGGATACCATCTTAACCATTTTATCAGATGTAGTCTCAGCTTTCTTTTCATCTTTAATTCGTTTTTTGGTTTTTTTATCTTTAACCACTTGATCACCCTTTCAAAGACTATTATTCTTCAATTGATTCGTTAAATTTTTTGGAATTTTTGCTATTTATTAGGCTACTTTCTCTTTTTTATATATCTATGTTTAAATGATTGAAAACTTTTAAAAGAAATAGTTTTATTGCACTTTCAAAATAATTATAT
>SUPS01000264.1 GCA_005191415.1 Candidatus Helarchaeota ASGARD archaeon Hel_GB_A | reverse complement strand
CTCCCGGACTCCTTCGGCAACCTCCACGCACTCCAGACACTACATTTGAGTGAGAACCAGTTGGCGGCGCTCCCGGATTGGTTCGGCAACCTCCACGCACTCCAGTGGCTAGATTTGAGGGGGAATCAGTTGGCGGCGCTCCCGGATTGGTTCGGCAACCTTCACGCACTCCAAAGACTGGACTTGGGGGGAAACCAATTGGCGGTGCTCCCGGACTCCTTCGGCAACCTCTATGCACTCCAGACACTGGACTTGAGAGGGAATCCGTTAACGATATTTCCATCATCTTTGATGCGATTAGAATCACTTAGAGAGTTGAATGGTTCATATTTACCCATGCTGGACTTCCCATGGGACGAATTCGGCTCTTCTAAGTCAAATTTCGAAAATTTAACACGAGGTTTGATGGATAATCTCGCTACCATAAAACTTGATTTTACGGATTCCGTTTGGACAGTTGCAGAGAGCGTCCTTGAAATGATAATAAAGATGTTGAAAGAGAATCCAGAGTTGTATGAAAATCCAGATTTAACCCATCCAGATGAGAGGCGGCGTCAGTTTTCTGCGTTCGATAATTTCATTCAAGACTTGCAAACGCGGTATGAGCTGGTCAGAAGTGGTATGAACGATAGTAGCAAGCGGGAAAAAGAGAACATTTTATCAATTTTTCGCCGTCTTTTGCAGGAACCACTATTCAGGGAGAGCATGTTGGAGGTGACTCGCGGTGATAAGGAACTTATGGAGAGGATGGAATAGGGGGTTGCCCATTTGGCAAATGGTATAGATATAGTATGGTATAGTCAGCTATAGATAACTACAATATAGTAAGAAATTGTTGATAGGCATCATCCCATGCTGAAAAGTCTTGCGGTGTTAAGGTTTGGATTTCGAATGAGTTTCGACCTATTCTACGTAAATCGGAGAGATTCATGTTTTTATTTTGACTAGCTGCTTGCATCAAAAGGTTTCCTATGGCGGTCGCTTCAACAGGCCCAGTTTTGACTTCCAAACCGGTACTATTAGCTGTAAATTGGGATAAAAGTTGATTTTGAGATCCCCCACCAATAATATGGAGCGTTTTAAATGATTTGCGTAGTAGTTTGCAAATTTTAAGATAAACAAATTTATATTTCATTGCCAAGCTCTCTAAAATACATCGAACAATTTCGCCTCGTTGCTTTGGAATATTTTGGTTTGTGGTTTTACAGAAAAGTTGAATGGCTTCAATCATATTTTCAGGGTTTAAGAAGAGAGGATCATCAGGATCAATAAAGTATTGAAAAGGCTTCATTTGCAGAGCTTCTTTATTCAGGTCTGCATAGGAAGAAGGAGTTCCTGAGGTGTCCCATAATTTTTTCACTTCGGATAAGATCCATAATCCAGAAATATTTTTTAAGAAGCGAATAGTTTGGAAAACGCCACCTTCATTTGTAAAGTTATTTTGTAGAGATTCTTCCGAAATGAGAGGGGAGTCGAGTTCTACGCCCATTAAAGACCATGTACCAGAACTAATATAGACGAAATTCTTATTTATGGCAGGAATTGCTGCAATAGCTGCGGCGGTATCATGAGCTGCAGGGACAATGATATTCACATCCTGTAAACCGACTTCTCGGGCAATATTTGGTAAAAGAGGTCCTAAAAAGGTCCCAGGTTGAATAATTTCTGGGAAAATTTCAGGTTTCAGTCCGAATTTTTTAATTAAATCCCACGCCCAATTGTTTTCTACCAGATCATAAAGTTGGGAAGTAGTTGCAAGAGTATATTCACATGCAATCCGTTTCGTTAGAAAATAGTGGAATAAATCGGCAATCATCAAAAATTTATCTGCAATTTTCAACAGAGGGGAATTATCGCGAACCATAGAATAAAGTTGGAAAAGTGTATTTATTTGCATAAATTGTATACCAGTTTTTTGATAAATGACCTTTTTTGGGACGATTTTAAAGGCATCTCGATAGATATTATTAGTACGTTTATCACGATAATGATAAGGATTGGAAATTAGATTTCCATTTACATCTAATAATGCAAAATCTACGCCCCATGAATCAATTCCTATTCCCATTAAGTTTTTATCATTTTCATTCGCAATTATCTTACAAGCTCGTTTTATTTCTTCAAAAAATCGCAGTACATCCCATTTCAAGGTATCGAATATTTTAGTCCCGCCCGTTATGAATCGATATTTCTCTGAAATCTCAAGCTTTCCTCTATCAAGCGTCCCATAAATAGCCCGAGCAGATTGCGCGCCGAAATCAAAAGCGAGATAATTTTGTTCAGCCACTTTCGGTCCCTTTCGATCCTTTTTCAAGATTTATTTTAATAAACCAATATAGTAAGTTGAATAAACAAGTTATTAAACCTATATTACTTAGAGGATTCATAGCCAAAATGGGTTAGTTGTCCAAGGTTATTATGTAAAGTAATTGTACTTATTTATTCAGTTAGAATAAAACACTAAGGCTTGTGATTAAAAATGGTAAGAGATGATAAATTAATCCAAATGACAAAAGAAGAAAGGGAAGCTTATTTTCAGGAAAATTTTTTCAGCGATCTAGCCCTGGCAATTAAAGAAGTAGCCAATGATTCTCCTTTTTATCGCAAATTATGTGAAAAAGCAAATTACCAGTTTGAAGATGAGTTGAATTACGAGAATTTATATCACATTCCCTATATCCAAACAAATCATTATAAAGAACATCTTGGTATATTCCCTCAACTTACACGAGTAACTGAGAAAGAAATAAAATACAGAACGATTTCGACTTCGACCTCAGGTTCTCCATCGATAGTTGCAAGAACTGAAACAGATATTAAATTTTTACAAACTGTAACAATTGATGCCTATAGAGATTTTTTGTGGTGGGACACAGCTACTTGGGTTTTTAACTTTGTTCCTTCTAAATTCATGTTAAAAATGGTAACAAGACTCTCAACTAAGCAAAAAAAAGCGATGATGTTTGTTTATTTCTTTAATCAACCATGGGAATCCCATTTAAACAATGTTTATATGATTACCGCTTCTTTATTACGCAATCTTTGGCATTGGATTCGACATTGGACAACAGAAAGTATAATTCAATTACGGACTAAGAAATTGATAAAAACGCTCCAAAATCGGAAAGAAGATGATTTTATTATATTTGGGGGGAATACCATTCTTATTTATAATGTTGCTGAAAAGTTATTCAAAGAACAAGGCATAACATTCGATCTCGGTAAGCAAGGTGGTGTGGGTACAGGAGGTGGAGGTTGGGATGGCATAAAAGGACAGCTTATAAGCAAACCTTTCTCTAAAGCGGAAATGGTTGAACAAATGAAAGAGGTTTTTGGTATTCCTATGGAGAATGTCCATGATATCTATGCGTTTACAGAATCACCGGCTATCTTTCCAGGGCATTTTTCAAAGAAATATCAAGATCAGATCATGCATGTACCACCTTACGTTAAAATTATTGTACGTGATCCTGAGACTTTAGAACCTGTAAAGCCTGGTGAAATTGGCTTATTAGAGGTTCTTACACCTTATGGTATTAATGGGTATTCCAGTTGCGCTATAATTGTTGATGATCTAGTCCAATTAATAGGAGATAATGATTCTGTCTGTAATGAATGCGGTTATAAGGGCGCACGCTTTATTCATAAAGGTCGTCAATCTCCTCCGGATGGAAAATCTTGCTCCTCAATTCTGGATTTCTTCGAGCGCATCCATTAATCCAGAATACTAATTTATTTTCAGGGCGCCTTTATAGAAAAATGAGGAGTAGCGCCCAAAGCACCCCTAACCCGATTTGAAGCAATCCCATAGCTAAAACGAAACTATCATGCTCTCGAATCCCATACTGGGTCCAAAGCACTGCCAAAAAAATAGCGGCGACTAACAATACTATTAAAAACCATGACATGGTAAATAATGATTTGAATTATGAATAAATGTATTTCCATTCTTTATTGAATAAGATGGATGGATTTTCATGCGTGTTTTATTTCTCTGTGCTCATGCGGACGATGCGGAATTTTGTTGCGGAAATACAGAGATAATTTTAGCTAAGAAGGGGCATGAATTAATAATTGCTTGCATGACAGGCGATGAATACGGAACTACTCGTGATGAATTCAAAGGTAAACGAATTGCTCGAATAAGAGAGAAAGAAATGGAATGTGCTGCGAGAAAATTAGGGGCACGCCTAGATTGGCTAGGATTTATTGATGGATATCTCCCTTTTAACAAAAAAAGCTTTATTGTACTAAAAAATTATATTAAAGAAATAAATCCTGACGTTATTTTTGCTCCAGAACCTTTATTCACGCTAGATTTTCATACAGACCATGTGACCACTGGCAAATTAATTTATTTAGTTTTGAAACAGATGAAAAATCCACCTCCCTTATTATATTTCCACACTTTTAAAGCAAATTTTTATTTTCCATGCATAGAGCGAAAACAAGCTCTCGAAAACCTCTCCTGCCACGTTTCACAAGGTATGAACCGAAAAACTACCCATGTTGGACAGAAAATTTACCAATTCCTATATGGACTCTGGGCACCTAAATGTTGGTTAGCAGAAGGATACCGATTAGTCCAATTTAAGCCCAACGAAAGTCATTTCTCGCCTCTTAGAACATTGATATATTGGTTCAGTAAAGCCATCAATAATCTTAGCCTGCCTGGAAGGGACCATTATCGCCCAACACCAGAAGAATTAGGGCTGGTTTGAATCATTTTAGGCTGGAATTATGAAAAATTCGCATATAAAAACTTTTATTTTTCTAAATGAATCATTTCATCTGCAACAAACCGCAACATATCAATTAATTTTTTATTGTTATTGCTTTATTGCTCATTATTTATTGTTTTTTAAGTGACATTGTTCCCTAAATACTTACAATTATTTTTATTTCATTACTAAATTAATTCTAAAAAGCTTCTAATTCTTTCATAAATTCCGTTGGAAATACAAAAATTCTAAAATAAGCTAAATTGCAAATAAAAAAATAATTAATAAAGACCTGTC
>SUPS01000031.1:5275-22617 GCA_005191415.1 Candidatus Helarchaeota ASGARD archaeon Hel_GB_A | reverse complement strand
CGCTAAAGCAACTTATAACGCCTTACAGAATACTTATAAAATTATCTCCCCACACCTAGATTGGGAACGAACCTCCTAATTCTTATTATATCTTTTCACTCCTATTTTTCTACTTTTTAATACCAAAACATTCTTTAATTCGAAAAAGTGATCTTATTGTTATCATTTATAAATGAAGGTTCAAAGATGAGTTTAAGACCAGGTGGAGTAACAGGCATTGCTGTACTCTTCTTACTCGGTGGCGGCATTTTAGTGGTTCTTGGAATTCTCTGCGCGTTTGTAACTGCTTGGACTATGGATTTCTATTTTGCCAATATTGACGGTATTCTGTCAGGTCTCCCTTTTATTGGTGATTTATATGTCAATAATCTCCAAAGTCTCTTTATGGATCCAAACAATTGGCTTATCGCGGGAATCATATATATTGCAATTGGTGTAATCGCCGTTCTAACCTTTATTGGGCTTCTAAAATTAAAAAAATGGGGCTACTATATGGCCTTAATAATCTCAATCCCCCTTATCATCGTCATTCTTGGAATCATTTTTATCTGGTATTTACGAAATGATGAAGTCAAAGCTGCCTTTGATATAATGTAAGAAGAGGTCAATCAAATTTTTCTTTTTTTCTCTTTTTTGAGAAAAATTCGCGTACTTTAATCATTTAATACTATTTATTTAGACCATCCGCCTGATTAAATCTTCTATTTCTCGTCCTCTATAGCCTAATTCGCCATGATTCTTTACAGGTCGCTTTATTTTCCCTTTGAATCCACCTTTCGGAGGATGTAAGCGAAAGACAGGTTTTAACTTCTGAAAATCGGATAATTCCGCTTGAAAATTTGCAATTGCTTTAGCAAACTGGTCAATATTTTCAAATTTCGTATATTTCTTTACAAGTGCATCTGTCAATCGTACATGTCCTGATAGAAACCCTCTCTTTTTCAAAAGTAAGCTGATCGTCTCAGTTCCTACTTCTCCCCAAGTTATATAGTCTTTTGCCTTTTGGAGCATTCCTCGGTAACTTGGGCGATCATCAATTAGTACTAGATGATTTTTTCGATGAAGTCTTAAAAATTGTAATGTTTCCACCACAGGTTTTCGAAGTCCTACTCGCCCACGAATTCGAATGACAGCTAACCGTTTCGTTGGACGATCAATATCTTTCTCTTCTACTGCTTTCGATGCCATTTTACCCACTTGTTATATTGCTATTTTGTGTATCCTCATCGAAGTAATAAATCCTCATAAACTTTTCTAATAATGCAATTCATCGAATAAATAAATTTAAATGGCATCTATCAATTTCAAGATCAACTTTAACTTCCGTATTCAATTAATAAATCCTTTCCAAATTTGCAATAATATTCTTATCTCTAAATAAATTGGAAGAAATTAACTCCGATCAGATAAAAGACGAAGTGAAAAAACGGAGTCGATAAAGTGCCACATTCAAAACGTGATACAAGAAAGTATAGAGGGTCAAGGACCCATGGTTTCGGTAGGGTTGGTCAGCATCGAAAAGGTGGACAAAGAGGTGGCAAAGGAAAAGCCGGATTACATAAAGGCGGCTGGACATGGACCGTTAAATATGATAAAAACCATTTTGGAAAGCATGGATTCCAAAGACCATCCCGAATCATACCTGAAACTAAAATTATCAATGTCGGTCAAATTGAAAATATGATTGACACTCTTTTAGAACAGAAAATTGCTACACAACAAAACAATCAAATTACTCTCAATCTTGCCGATATAGGCGTTACTAAAGTACTTGGTAGTGGGAATATCACACGCGCCATGATCCTTACAGCCCAACATTTTACGAAAAAAGCAATAAAGAAAATAGAAGCAGTTGGCGGTACTGCAATAGTTCCTGAAGCTTAAGGGGCTTTCCAATGACCTCTAGATTTCTTCGTGCTTTTTCTCCCTTCGTTAAGCTCATGCCGGAGGTTAAACCTCCCGAGCGTGAAGTATCTTTCAAGGAAAAGTTCGCTTGGACTGCCATTGTTCTCATAATTTATCTTATTATGAGTAACATTCCTCTTGCGGGTGTCCCACGTGATCAAGGAACTGACTATTTCTTTTGGTGGCGTGTCTTACTCGCAAGCCAGCGAGGAACTCTTGCTGAACTCGGTATTGGTCCCATTGTTACAGCAGGATTGATTATGCAACTACTTGCGGGATCACAAATAATAAAGGTAGATTTCTCAGATCCACAAGATCGCAGTCTCTTTACTGGTGTCCAGAAAGTCTTAGCAGTTATTATGACTATTATTCAAATTATCGCATATCTTGCAGCAGGTGCTTATGGGTCTCTCAGCTTTGCGCAACAACTTGCAATTTTTGGGCAACTTTTCATAGCTGGAATTATCATTATTCTATTAGATGAATTACTTCAAAAGGGCTGGGGATTAGGATCGGGAGTCAGCCTCTTTATCGCAGCTGGCGTAAGTATGCAAATTATTTGGCTATGTTTTTCCCCGTTTGGTGCTGAAGATGGTCTCATGATCGGAATTGTTATCGCCTTTTTTCAAGTTATAACAGGCTGGGGACACACTCGTACCTTTAAGATTGAAATAAATGAGGTAGAACATACTTTCACCGGGGTAAATAATTTTGGTTCTATTTGGGATCGCCGTCCTGTTGTTCTAGAAACAGGCACTGTTCCTGATATAAATCCTAATTTACCAACCCTCCTCGGCTTAATTGCTACGATTATCATTTTTATAGTCGTAATTTTCCTAGAAACTGTTCGCGTTGAAATTCCGCTCCAATACTCGCGGTATCGTGGCTTTAAAGGTAAATATCCGATCAAGTTACTGTACGTCTCAAATATCCCAGTAATTTTAGTACAAGCCCTTTACGCTAATGCTTTATTTTTTGGGCAATTACTCTATCGTGCTTTTCCAGATAATCCATTCATCCTTCTGTTTGCTCGATTTGAAGAAGTCGATCCTACTAGTGGTGCTAGCGGTTGGCTTCAACCTTCCCCTGGATGCCTCCTGTATTATCTAACACCGCCAAGATCAATTCAGACACTTCAAGACGATCCCGCGCGCGCAATTATCTACATGATTATCTTAGTTCTACTATGTGTGTGGTTCTCACATATATGGGTTGAAGTATCAGGTATAGCACCAAGGGATATATCCCATCAAATAATTCAGGCTGGTTTGATGGTACCTGGTTTCCGTCCTACGCCGAGAGTCTTAGAGCGCATCTTAGATCGCTACATTCCCACAGTAACAACCATAGGTGCGATTGCAGTGGGAGTACTGGCAGCATGTGCTGATTTTCTAGGAGCTTTAGGTACTGGAATGGGGATACTGCTGACAGTTGGTATTATTTATCAATATTATCAAATTATCGCACAAGAACAATTGGCATCGATGAATCCAGCCTTACGTGGATTATTAGGGTTAGATTAGATTAATTTACGGATCCAATTTAGGTTTGCGAGCATAAGAAAATTTTTTATAGACCAAAACTTTGGGATAAGTATTGACCAAAAAAATGGTGACAAAGAAAAATGCCAGCACCAAGATACCGTTCGAGAAGTAAAAAACGAAAACATGTAACCACTCCAGGAAAAATTGCAAAAATTCATTACAAAAAACATGGAACTAGCTACAAGAAATGTGCCAGCTGTGGAAATATTATCAAAACAATTCCACGACTTCGTGGTCCTAACATGCATAAGGTAAGCAAAAGTAAAAGACGTCCCAACCGAATGTATGGTGGTTACTACTGTCCATCATGTTTAAGTAAGAGAATAAAGACAGTAGTCAGAAAATCGCTAGAAATTATTGAGGAATAGATAAAAAGCTCTCTTTTTTTTAACAAGGTTAAGGAAATGATAATTACGATTTCAGGCTTTCATGGCACAGGAAAGACAACTATTGCAAAAGAAATTGCAAAAGAATTTAAATTGCGTTACATTTCCGCAGGAGATTTGTTTCGTAAGATGGCAAAAGAATATCAAATGACATTAGAGGAATTTAGTAATTATGCTGAAAAAAATCCTGAAATTGATCATAAAATTGACGATAGGACCATTGAAGAAGCCAAAAAAGGCAACGTTGTCCTAGAAGGTCTATTAGCTGCATGGAAAACGCGAGGTATTTCAGAACTAAATATTTTATTAACAGCAGATGAACAAATTCGGATTAAACGAATTACTCAACGGGAACAACGCTCTTATGAAGAAATTAAAGAGGAAACCTTAAACCGAGAAAAAATTGAAATTGCCAGATTTAAGAAATTGTATGGTATTGATTTAAATGATTATTCTCTATATGATGTCGTGCTAAATACAGGATTATGGACACAAGATTCTGTAGCACGTATCGTAATTATGTTAATAAAAGAGCATTTGAAGTCAAAAGACAAATTAATTTAATAAATCATGAGATTTTTAGGAGGTATATTAAAATGCCCGCAATTGAAATTGGTCGTATTTGCGTAAAAACTGCAGGACGTGAAGCAGGTAAAAAATGTGTAATTGTAGATATAATTGATAAAAATTTTGTATTAATTACAGGTCCAAAACTTGTTAATAAAGTCAAACGCCGTCGCGCAAATATTAAACAATTAGAACCGACTAATGAAAAACTTGATATCCAAAAAGGTGCAGATGATAAAGAAGTAGAAAAACAGATTGATGCAAGCGGAAAACGAGAATTCATGCTAGAAACTATCAAAATCAAATAATCCTTTTTTTAAGGTAGATTTTTTAGATGGGTCAGTCTCAAAACACTCTACCATGCGATAAATCCCGTGACATTCTAATAAAGGCGGAGGATACGACTGACCCTCGATATGGAAGCGATCCCACAAACCGCCCCATCGAAGAGCTTCTTAATTATGGAATCATCAATTTAGATAAAACGGCTGGGCCCACATCACATGAAGTCACCGCTTGGGTAAAAAAAATATTGCATATTGATAAAGCAGGGCATTCAGGGACATTAGATCCAAAAGTGACAGGTGTATTTCCTATTGCCCTCGGAAGGGCTACTAAAATTCTAAAATCCTTTCTATTAGCAGGGAAAGAATATGTATGTATTATGCATCTACACGATTCTATTCCCCGAGATAAAGTATTATCTGTAATGAAAGAATTTGTAGGACCTATCTACCAAAGACCTCCCCTGCGTTCTTCAGTTAAACGAAAATTACGTATTCGGCATATTTACTATCTAGATATTCTTGAATATCATGAGAATGATATCTTATTTCGAGTGGGATGTGAGGCAGGAACTTACATCCGAAAATTATGTTTTGATATTGGTGAAGCATTGGGCTCAGGTGCTCATATGCGTGAGCTTCGCCGAACCCGCGTAGGAATCTTTCGTGAAGATAATACGCTCGTGACCCTCCATGATTTACTAGACGCATATATTTTTTGGAAGGAAGATAATGATGAAAGCTATCTTAGAAATTGTATTCAACCTATTGAATATACGATTCCTCAATTCCCTGTAATTGTGGTACGCGATTCTGCTATTGATGCCCTTTGCCATGGAGCTAGTCTTACTGCGCCTGGTGTATTAAAGGTCAGTACAGGTATTCAACCAAACACAATTGTTGCTATTATCTCTTTAAAGGGAGAACTCATTGCCATGGGTAACTCTCTCTTGACGACTAATCAAATACTTCAAGCCGAGCATGGAATTGTTGTAAAAGTTGATTCTGTCTTTATGAAACCAGGGACTTACCCTCCCTGGTGGAGTTATAGAAAAAATCGCGAGTAATAATGACCGAACACTATTATACAGAAATCCCCTCATCTGATATTAAAATTTTCATAATAAATCCTATTATTAGGAACCACACTTATCAATTTAAAACCTGTAGTGGTGTATTTTCCTATAAAAAAGTCGATAAAGGTACTCAACTTCTCTTAAAATATATGCGCATCCCAGCAACCGCAACTAATGTCCTCGATATGGGCACTGGTTATGGAATTATTGGGATCGTTGTCGCTGCTGAAAACCCGCAAATAAATGTGATTATGATTGATATTAATCAACGTGCCGTTTGGATTGCAAGAGAAAATTTGAAACTTAACAAAATTTCTAATGCTAAAGTCTTTTGGGGCGATTTTTACTCTCCAATTAAGAAATATACATTTGATGTGATCCTAACTAATCCTCCACTCGCCCTTGGACATAAAAAAATAATCCAATTTCTTTCTGAAACTCCTACTTACCTAAATCCAAATGGGTACCTTTATCTTGTAGTTCGTACCAAACAAGGCGCCAAAAAGATTTCTAAAGTCATGAATAATATCTTTAAAAATGTAAAACTCCTCGGAATCCAAGGGGGATATCGGCTATTTTTATCACAAAAATTATCTGATGAAAAAATATAAAATGTGCAAACTCTTACTATGGCTTAGGCAATCAAAAGATAAACTGCAGATATGCCGAGATAGCCAAGTGGTACGGCGCAGGCCTGGAGAGCCTGTGATTCTTACGAATCGCGAGGGTTCAAATCCCTCTCTCGGCGTCCATAATTTACCCTATTTATTAAAGAGAAGATTTATAGATTCCAAACCCAATTATAATTACAATCTTACTCTTTTCTTTAATTCAATCATTCAATAAAAAAAATTTTAAAAGAAGTAATTCATCTCTTAAAAGTGATAAAGATGGTCCAAAAAGCGAGAATTAGATTAGCCTCAACAAATCCAAAGAAACTACAAGAGATTTGTGATCAGGTAAAACGAATCGTGGAACGTACAGGCGTTCATATTTCAGGTCCTGTACCTTTACCTACTAAAAAATTACGAGTACCTGTTCGTAAAAGTCCTTGTGGTGAAGGTACTGCGACTTGGGATCGATGGGAAATGCGGATTCACAAGCGGTTAATTGATATCGATGCTGATGAACGAACTATGCGGCAAGTTATGCGAATCCGTGTCCCTGATGATGTCTATATTGAAATTGAATTAAAATAACTATTCCTCTATAAAAAATTACAAAATCTACTTTTAAATCATGAAAATTTAGGAAATTTTAATTTTGATCATTAAAGTTCCTCTAACTTTTGAAAGGAAAAAAAGAATTTCAAGAACAAAATAAAAATAAATTAGAAAAATGCTATTGTTTTGCTTTTACCTCTTTGACTACGCCAACAGCAACGGTTCTTCCCATATCGCGGACCGCAAAACGTCCTAATTGGGGAAAATCACTGAACTTCTCGATTACCATGGGACGAATCGGCTTGAATCGGACAATACCACCTTCGCCTTGTTTAAGAAAGTCTGGCTTCTCCTGAATGACTTGCCCGGTCCTTGGATCTATTTTTTGCAAGATTTCTTCAAACTTGCAAGCAACTTGCGCCGTATGAGCATGTATTACTGGGGCATATCCTGGGGCAATGGCTGTTGGATGATAAATCACAATAATTTGTCCGACGAACTCCTCAGCGACTGTTGGTGGTTTGTCGACTTTTCCTGCGACCATCCCGCGTTTTATCTCCTTGGCAGAAACACCTCGAATATTGAAACCTATATTATCACCAGGTAGTGCTTGCGAAATCTGTTCATGATGCATTTCGATTGATCGACACTCACCAGATGCCCCACCTGGCATGAAGATGAGTTTATCACCAGTTTTTAGCACACCTGTTTCCACACGCCCTACAGGAACTGTACCGACACCTGTAATTTTATATACATCTTGTACAGGAATTCTTAACGGCTTATCTACTGGTTTGGGCGGCATCTCAATCATGTCAAGAGCTTCAGTCAAACAGGGTCCATCGTACCATGGCATTTTCGGCGACTTTTCTGCTAAATTATCTCCAGTCCATGCTGAAACTGGCACAAATTGGATTTTGTCCACAGGAAACCCAACCATTTTAAGGAGATCTTTTACTTCATCGCGAACTTCCTTGTAACGTTCTTCATTCCAATCTACAGTATCCATTTTATTGATTGCAACGATGAGCTGTGAAACTCCTAATGTACGTGAGAGAAACGCATGCTCACGTGTTTGCCCACCTGCCGAGATACCTGCTTCAAACTCACCTGTCTTCGCTGAAACAACTAGAATCGCTGCATCTGCCTGAGAACTACCGGTAATCATATTCTTGACGAAATCTCTATGTCCAGGCGCATCAATTAGCGTAAAGTAGTATTTTTTCGTATCAAACCGCCGGAATGCCAAGTCTATCGTTAACCCTCGCTCTCGTTCTTCTTTTAAACGGTCGAAAACGAACGCAAATTTAAAAGATCCTTTATCCAACTTTTTCGCCAAACTCTCCATTTCGCGCATTTCTCGATCTGTAATGGAACCTGTTTTCAATAGTAAATGTCCCATCATTGTGCTTTTACCGTGGTCCACATGTCCAATGATGATTAAGTTCAAATGTGGCTTCTTTTCTTCTTTACTCATTTTCAAAATCCTCCATTGCTTTTTACTATTAGTTGAAAATTGCTTGGTTATTAACTAGATTCCGAAGAGGAAAATTCTACTTAATAACCAGAACTATGAGAGAAATTAATTAATTGTTTATTAAATATTCAACAATAATTAATTGTTTATTAAATATTCGACAATTTAACGTTATAGATGAATCTAAAAAAATCAATCGTGATATTTAAATTTTCTTTTGTTGGGGAAGATTTCTATTCGAAACAAGATTCAAAGTAAAGATGAAGGGATAATTTTTTGATATATCCCACGAATGGATTAACCAAAGAATGAATTATTTGAATCTAATACCTACTAATTTTATTGTAGGTAAAATTTTCTAAAATAACTTGAGAATAGAATAAAAATTCTTATCGAGCCGAAGCAGCGATGCGTTCTTTCTCTTCTTTGCGTTTAATAGCCGAGCTTTTACCATCGTTATTTGCAGCTAGAATTAACTCATTTGCAATGATTTCTTCGATGGTTAAAATATTCTTAAAGCTATTTCTCCAACACGCCTCAACTAGAAATTTTAATGCGAGATCAACGCGCCGCTGGGGAGCTACATCTACACTCTGCTGATAATTTATTCCACCATAGCTGATTCTAGTCGTTTCTTCGCGGGGGGCACAATTTTCAATAGCTCTTATGAGAATTTGAATCGGATTCTGATTTGTTTTCAGGTGAATTATTTTAAAGACATTTTTAACCAGTTTAATAGTTCGCAACTTTTTCCCAGATAACCGCCGAGTCTGACGTCCTCCATTTTTCCGGCGAGATGCCCCAGGCGAGAGTAATCGATTGATAAATCGCTCAACAATATTCACCTGGGATTTATGAAAACGTTTATGTTCGTGTCGGCCGTGAGTATGACATGTGATATGTGGTGTTAAGGTTATATACTTTTGTAGACCAAGATCATTTACTTTAACTTCACTAATATCCCATTCATTGAAAATTTTTATTTCTGACATGATATGATTCGCCAATTTTGTCTATTTTAACAATTTGCTCGTAAATTTTGGTTCAATATTTCTTCTATGAGCCTATTGCTAGCAAATCGTACTTTTCTATTAGATGGATTTAATAAAAATTTTGTGGATTTACAGAATTGAATATCTGAATATTATTTTGGTTTAAGAAGATCTATTAGCTATCTTTGGATAGAGAAGAAAATTCCACAGGAGTAACTTATAGCGAGGCTAGATATTAAATGGCAATCTCAAAAGGAAAGATATATGATCGAATCCTCACAGACATGATAAAGAAGATGACCTCTGGCAGTGTGATGCTATTAAATAATGATGGTCTTAAGATTGCAGAAAAAACTCGTGGTATAGCTAATTCAGAAAGTATTTGGGGTTCCGCCAATCGTTTAATTCTGGCAGGTGAACGCGCTTTAACAGAATTACGCCAAGATAAAAGCCAGTTTATTAATCAAATATTTGAATCTGAAAATTTCTATTTAATGGTCGGACCAGTAAATGCAGATATTTCCTATGCAATACTGTCATCTAAAGTAAATAAAATTCCTTTAGGTATGTTGAGGATGTTCGCTCAGACCCTAAAGGAACAAGTCAATCAAGTGGATAAAAGTTAGGTTTCAAATTTAACGCTGTATTCGCGTCTTACATCGAGGACATATGGTGGCAACTGGCGGAACTCCACTTCCACAATTAGGACAATCTATCCAGGCGGGCATCCACTCTAAAATATTTAATATAAACTGTTTATTATCTCTGACGTTAATACCAATTTTGGGTGCATTTGTAAAAATCTCATCGCCCCCAATAGCGATTACCTTCCCTTTCCCATATTCGGTCGCTCCTACAACTGGTACGCAAACTGGTTCTGATGTAGGATTTGAAAATGCAAGAGGCTCGGACGATTTTGTCAAATTTAACCCAGAAACATGGCCAAAAATAATTTCTTCTAACCCCTTGGTAATCTGATGTTCCACGAAAATATTAATTGTAGGACTATAATTCCACCCTGCCGTAGGATTTGCATTATTCGTATCATCTTTTACCTGTTCTCTGAAAGAAATACCAAAAAGTTGATTAAAAAGATAATTAAAGTTTTTTTCCTTTCCGATATACTCATTCCCTATTAAAAATAAGCCACGTCCATCGCTGACGAATTGAGCGATGGAGCGAATTTCAACAGCCGAAAAATTCATAGATCCAACTCTAGTCCCTGAAATAAATAAAATATCGAAGTCCTTTATATTCGCATAATTAATGGGTCCTTCTGTTATTTTGCTTACTTCATACCCATTTGATGTTAATAGTAATAAAAATTCTGAATGCTCTTCATTAATCCATTTATTCTTCTCTCGGGATTCATCAAATAAAATACGTCCCCGAAAAATCTCCTCAGCAACACCGCCTTCTTCGATTTTCTTTTTCACAAAGTACGGAAGTTTCTGTTTTTCATACACAATCATTATCTCCATACAATCATTACACAAATAATTCTGATAGCCGGGATTATTTAAAATTATTTTGGAAAACAAATCACCGTTAGTGTCCTAAGAACATTGAAATATAGGAATTCGTGCGACTTCATATTTTTTATCTCAAGATAAGATATAAACAAGGTGGTAATTGCTAGCTTGAGGCAATGTTCAATAGTAATAGGACACTATGAAATCACCTTATAGAGCCAATTTTACAAATTTTTAGCTTTCCTTGATTTTATATCTGATTTTTCGCTTAATTTTGGTGAGATGAAGTGTCTTAAAGAATCGAATCTCCTGACCTTTATCTATAGCTTGAATCTTTAAGAGGTTCTTGTGATATGTTACCTTCCCCTTATCAACCACTAGCTCTTTCATAGATGACCATTTTACCCCTTTCTTCTCCTCTTCTTTTTTAGGGATCATAAGTATTGGGCTCACTTTCTTTGCTTTAAAAACTGCATAGAGCTTCAAGGGTTTTGAAAGAAGTTTATCCCAAACAAATATAGGCTCATTTTCTTTGATATGAAGATCTTGAATTTTAACAGTATCCTCTTGAATTACGCCCCTAATAACAACCCTAATAGGTTCTTGCAAACCCCATGTCATTATTAACCTATTTTTAATTGCACGAATTGTATCTTTTTCGTCTATTGCAAAATCCGTTCCCTTTAATCGATATTCTCCACAAATAATACAATTGGGATTCTGTACAAGTGGAACTTTCGTTAAACTCTCGGAACGCCCATCATAACTTAAAAAACCCTCTAGTATTTCATCAGAACTTAATAAAATTTTAATAATTTCTTGCGATTGAATACCTGCTATCACTGTGGATACGGTTGCAATTGTCGGGATTTTTTCTTTCTCTCCTTCCTCTTCTTTTCTCTCCTCTCTCCGCGCTTCCCCTGGGGGTGTACAAGGTTTTTGTAGTCGCTGTTGAGGAATAAGTGGATGACACTCTAAGCAGGGTGTTTTGAAAGGAATAACTACTTGGACATTTCCCATCCATCCATACATTCCACCATGAACCAATGGTTTATTTAAAGTGACACAGAGTGAATTCAACCACCGTCGTGCCTCGAATGTATCTAATCCATCTGCAATGACATCACATTCTTCAAATATTTTTCTTTCAAGCGTCTCTAACTTTTTATTATATGTAGTTATTTTGATTGTCGGATTTATTCGTTTTAATGCATTTTTCGCGGCTAATACTTTTGCCTTTCCAATGTCTTCTTCTTCAAATAGCACTTGGCGTGCCAAATTCGAAAGTTCAACCGTATCAAAATCACATAAAATAAGGTGTCCCACTCCCATCATCGCAAGATTTAATGCGATAATTGTCCCTAATGCACCAATTCCTGCAATAAAAACGGTAGAATTCAATAATTTCTCTTGATTCCAATCTTTTAAAAGCATTTGCCTATTATATCTTTCTAAATCTTCTTTTGTAGAATATTTATATTCTTTAATAGACTTAATCCTGTTTTGTCCCAATTAAACTCCCCATCTATTATCTTAATCCTTTTTCAGATTCTCCCATGTTGCATACTTATCTATATATTTCTTAACTTCTTGCTTAAATTTTTTCATATCTTTTTTCATTAGACTTGCAGCTTGTGTATTAAGTGGTGAAGCGGGATTAGGAAAATTTAAAAGGTTCCGAAGTGCCTCGATTACCCCTGCAACACTCATGGTCGGTACCCAATCTTTCCCAAGCACACCAATACATACTTTATTTTGTAATGATATGTTTGGATGAAATGTTTTAGTTAACCATTTTACTTTAGGGGGTTCAAACGGAAATTTCCTCGTTAGAGTTATTTCTATCTCAAAAACACCACCATCATATAAACCAGTCCCCAAAATGAACCCACGCCAAACTCTTAAATCTCCCCCGACGGGTTTAAAAGATGGCTCCTCCTCCTCCAATATTTTTGCCTCAAAAACCAATCTATTATAGTAATCTTCCTCTGATAACATCTGCCTACACCTTCAAATCAAAAGGACTTCTGCAAACTAGACTTAATAGGTCTTATTGAAATTGTTCCATTTTTTTAGTAATAAAAATTCTTTTATAGCATTTTTGGAAAATTATTTCCCAATTTTAAAGTTAAAAAAAGAATCTATGAAAAATGAAGTAATAGGAGCTATACAACAGAAATAATTGGCTCTAAAAGCAATGAAAATAGGTGTCCTCCTTCAGTACGCGTAATTAAATATATTTTATCATAATCTGATGCACCAATCTGTTCTAATGTCAAATTTTCATTCCGAATTTCCGTCCCTCGAAACGCAAGAACAAAAATCCCCTCAGGGATTCGTTTTCGACGACTGATTTCCCTTTTTATCTCTGAAATCGTTGTGTTCGCAGGCGTATTGAGTTCAATTACATCGCCACCAATGGCTGACACAATTCGCACGATCATTTTTCTCATTTTCCTCCATAGGCTTCTCTTGAATTAATTCTGTAAATCATAAAATATTAACCTTATTATTATTTTTTAATTTCTTCATTCCTTAAGTAACGCGTTTGCGTTCACTTTCCTTTTACAAAAAGGACAAATTCCCTTAATTTTAATCCATTCTAGGAAGTGATCGAGGTGGGCAAGGTGAGTGCAATGCGGGCAACGACCGATTTTTTGTCCTTCTTTGATGGGCAAATTACAGACAATACATTGTTCTCGTTTTCTCCAATCCCATTCACCAATTATTTCTTCAGAACTTATTATGAATCGTTCGGGAATATTCTTATCCATTGCTTTGACCCAAAATTTTTTTCCATGAATATAATTTCCATGAATATAATTTAATAAACTATACAACAGATCTAAATAGGATATGATTTACCATCTCATAAAAAATCTTTTTGAAAGTAGTTTAGCGAGGATTCAAATTGGCTAAGAATGCGGAGGACCGAAAGAAGTTTTTGATAACAATAGAGGCGATTCAGACACCCTTAGGACCTGTGCCAACATTGGAAAGTTTAAAGAAAATAATCGAAGGACTGAATATTCTTAACGCTGATATGCTTCACACCCAGGAAATAGTTAATTCTGAGGTGTTTAAACAAATGGCAAGAATTGAAAAAGAATTAAAAAGTTTGAGAAAATTAATATCTGAAGAAATAATTGCTCATGAAGCTCTAAAAGAAAATATTAGCGAGGTTAATAAAAAACTAGATAAAATTGAGAAGGATCAAATTGAAAGAATGAAAGAATTATCGAATTTAATTATTGATTTCATTGGATCAATACGTGTTTTTCAAGACCGAATCACCCGTCTTTTAAAGCAATCTTCTTAACTATCATAACTGCTGATATTCTCATAAAGGATAATGCTATTGATTTCTAAAAATTAATACAAAATTTTATAGGAAATTATTCGTTATTTTGGATTGATATATTTACGACTGGAGGAAACTCTTTATGGATTCTCAATTTGAGTTTATTCTCGCGAGAGAAGCCCAACTTATGTATAGGAGAGCCAGAGATTTTGAACCTGCTAATGGTGATTTAACAAAATGGCATGGATCAATTCCAGGGCGCCTTCCCTCTCAAAACATTAAATTCGAAGTTGAAATTTCAATACCACCGGAGTTTCCACGCCGTCCTCCTCAGGTCACCATGATTACTCCCACTTCTCATCCGCAAGTAGATCCCGCTACTGGAAAGGTAAATCTCCGAATTTTAACTTATTGGCGTCCAGAATATCATCTATACCAAGTTGTTAATTCCATCAAAGGATTATTTGCCCGAATACCTCCACAATTACCGGATACATTCGCCTCTAAATTAATTCCATTAAAATCTCAACCATCAACATCCAAAAAACCAGTTAAAACTCCGATACCCCACCAAAAATCTCCCATAATAGCTCCTCCATCCTCAATTCATCCCCCTCCTGATTCCAAAACCGCAGATCTCGCTGAAAAACCTCTCATACCCGAAGAGTCTCCAAAAATTCTCGAGTTAAAAGACCAAATAGCCCGCTTGGAATCTGAACTTGCCAGTTTGCAACATTCTCTCCTTAGTAAGGAAGAAGAAGTCGCTAGACTTGAAGGTCGGATGGATGTTCATAACATCCCAAAACGTGGAGCAGTTAATGAAATTATCCTCCCCCAAGATCCTAAGAATAAACAGATTCTTGATTTACAAAGTGAAAAAATCGCATTGGAAGATCTTATTCGTACTCTGGAAGATAAATTTGAAATCGGTGAAATAAATGCTACCGAATATTCCAAACTATATAAATCCTATCAAAAACAATTATTCTTAGTTAAGCAAAAATTGAAGGAATTAGGTATCAATTAACCATGTACGAACGAAACAAACCAAGAACTCCTCCTGATGAAAAATCTATCGAAGAATTGGAATATGAAATAACCAAGATCCAAAATAAAATAATTCAACAAACCTCAGATCTCAAATCTTTGCTGGAACAAACCTCAATTAAAAACCAAGAAAATCATAATTTAGAACGCCTGCAAGCCGAGTTTTTTGCATGTATAGCTACCATAAACACATTAATTTTAACCTATAACCAGGAGAAAATTGCTGCTTATACATTTAATCAACAATTAAAGGAGCTTTTATACGATCTGATGAGATTGAAGGTATTTTTGGATAAAAAGGGCTTTAATTTGGCAAAATTTCTTCAAAAGGAAGATATAAAAAATCGATTTCCCTATGCATGGAAGAAATTAGAAGCAGAAGGCATCTTCTAGTTATTCAGCTCCAAATTGTTCGTTCCATTCTTCAAATTTCCGTAATTCATCAGGAGAAACGACAGGTTTCATTTTAGCTAGAGAATCAATAAAATCACTTCTTCTTACCGGGCGAGGTTCTGCTTCTTCTGAAAGTAACCCACTTTTATCAAGCTCCCGAATCGGAATCATAATTGCTTCTCGACAAAGAAGCGCAATATCGGAGCCGGTAAAACCTTCTGTTATTTTAGCAAGTTCATCAAAATTTACATCATCATCCATCGGAATTTCTT
Source organism: Candidatus Helarchaeota ASGARD archaeon Hel_GB_A (assembly GCA_005191415.1). GTDB lineage: Archaea > Asgardarchaeota > Lokiarchaeia > Helarchaeales > HEL-GB-A > HEL-GB-A. Next base: position 6,738 of record SUPS01000031.1, on the reverse strand, counting down.
TCGTGTGAATTTCAAAGACCTTTTTACGAGCAGCCTCATCAGGTAATGTTACATACACACGTTTCTCAAATCGGCGTCGAAATGCTGGATCTAATTCCCATGGCCTATTGGTTGCCCCAAGTACAATAATTCTTTCCTGCGCTTTTCCCTTTATACCCTCCATTTCTATAAGTAATTGAGTTTTAATTCTTCGTTCGCCTCCAATTTCGTCTCTGCTGCCTCTTTTTGTTGCAATTGAATCGACTTCATCAATAAATACAATCGAGGGTTGCTCTTCTTTTGCTAATTTGAATAATTCTTTAATCAGCTTCTCACTTTCTCCTAACCATTTACTTACAAGTGAAGCTGCATCTGCTGAAAAGAAGGTTGCATCGCACTCATTTGCAATTGCTTTAGCTAATAATGTCTTTCCACAACCAGGCGGACCAAAAAGTAATACCCCACGCCAAGGTTTCCGTGCCCCCGTAAAAAGATCTGGTCTTTCTATAGGTAATACAACTGCCTCCCTTAAAGCTTGTTTTGCACTTTCCAGATTAGCTACATCATCCATTGTAACTTCAGGTTTTTCCATTATAATTGTTTCTGCCAAAGCTTCTCTTAATCTAGAGCTATCTTTTGAAACTTTTCTTTTTCCACCTTCAGAATAGACAGGTCCTTCAGTTGCTTCCCGTAACTCTCTAGCCCGCCTCAAATATTGTTCAGCTTTTGAAAAACAGATTTGTTTCATCTCAGGATTACTAGATGTTTTAATAAATCGCATTAAAATATCAGCTGCTTCCACATAATTATTTACAGCAAGTGAATACTTACCATTTTCATCATATTGAATCGCTTTTTTAGCTATATTCATAGCATGCTGGAAAAGTTCTCTTGACATCTTTACTAACCTAATTTCGTAATTAATTCTACCATCCAACTTTAAACTGTAAATTCAATCTCTTATAATTTGTTATTTTTGAAAAAATTAATCCCATCAAATTTAAACGCAAGCTTAAAGATCTAATAAATAACTAAATAAATTAGGATTAACTTATTTGCAATAGGAAAAAAAATTTGGTTTAGGTGTTGAGTTTTTTGGGTGCCTGGAAAAGATTTGTAAATTGGCTGAAGGGAACCAATCTAAATGACTTAATTTTTAAGGTCGATGTCTTTACACGGAAATTAGACCGACAACGCAAACAACTCGAGAAAGAAGCCCGAATCAATCGAAATAAAGCGAAAAAATATCAACTTGATGGTAATTCGGATGCCGCAAAGCTTTATGCAGAGCATTATGTACGATATCAAAAATGGGCTATGGGGGTGGATGCATATCGCTTACACATTATGAATTTATTAATGAAATTAAAACAATCTCAAGCTGTAGCTGAAACAGCGAAGATTTTGAGTGGTATTAGCCGCGCATTAGGTGCTCTCAAAAGTTCTGTTCGTACACAGAATATTGCTCAACTCGTTGATAATAT
>SUPS01000031.1:0-4896 GCA_005191415.1 Candidatus Helarchaeota ASGARD archaeon Hel_GB_A | reverse complement strand
GGAGAGGTAAAGCCCCAATCGTTAAAGGAAGAAATTCTTCTATTAGATTGTTATGTTCTTCGCTATGATTTAGTAACTGAAATACGCCAACTTCAAGTTTTATGGGAAAAAATTTTGAAATTGATTCATAAAATTTTGCCAACTGAAGATGTTGAAGAATGGATTATTTCTTTATTTCGCGAAGACCCTACGGCTGCAATAATACTGAACCACGCCTTGATTTCCATTTTAAAAATAGAAGAAGTATCATATCTAAAAAATCTCCCAAATATTTTATTTAATTATGTATGGCAAAATGCTCCTTTAAGTGAAGGGTCATCGACCATTTTATATCAGGCATTTGAAAAAACAAAAGAAGAGCAGTATCAGCGGCAGCTTTTGGAGAATGCTGAGAATGTAACAGGAATTGAAAAAATAAAGTGTTTAGCGGCGTGTTATTTATTAACGCGAAAAGAAGAATACCTAACTCAAGCATATGAACTCGTCATCCCAATTGAAAATCTTTCTAAGGGAGATACTCTTGATTATTATATTTGGGAAGTATCTGATTATATGGCGGAGAACTACCCAGAAACACCAGAATTCAGGAATTATATTGCTTCAAAAATAGAAGAAATTCTGGAAAATGAAGATTTTGATTTAGAAACATTACATCTTGTTTTAACAGCAATTCCAGGGGAACTTAAAATTTGGGGGAAAGAAATTTTCAATGGATTTATTCCCACGATTGATGCATATTTAAATATTTTAATAGATAATGAAACAGGCGCCGCAATTATTGGGCGCTCTAAAGGGCTTTATAAAAAAATTGGGTTGACAGGAACACTAAAAATTGGAAAAATATCTGAAAAGCCTCCACATGGAATTGGTCATTTTGCACGAGAACTTTTATTGGATTGCACTCAACCGCATGTAATTTTCATCTCAGGACACCGAGGTAGCGGTAAAAGTTATACAATGGGCGTTATTGCTGAAGAACTTGCAATGGCAAAAATAGGCATTGGAGTTATCATAATAGACCCATTAGGCGTTTATTGGAGTATGAAATATCCTAATTGGGAAGATAAAGAACTTAAATTACTAAAAAAATGGAATCTAGAATCTAAATCCTTCGCAGAAAGTGTGCGCGTCTTTGTTCCTTTAGGGAAATTTAATTTAACCCCTAAAGAGACGAAGGATGAACCCTTTTCAATTAGACCAAGTGAATTAAGTGTAGACGATTGGTGCTATACCTTTAAAATTAATCGATTTAGTCCGCGTGGAATTCTCATTGAAAAAGCTATCAAATTGGTTCAAGAAGGATATGAAGCAGAGGTTGAAGATAAAACTCTGAAAATTAAAGGGAAAGGGAATAATTATTCTATTGAGGATATTATTAGATGCATTAATCACTCCACGATGATCAATGATAAGGAAAAAGGATTTACTCGCCAGACAAGAAGGGCAATGGTCTCAAGATTTGAAATTGCAAAAGAATGGGGCATCTTTTCCATAGAGGGCACGCCCCTTATCGAACTTTCTAAGCCCGATCAGCTTACTATTATCGATGTCAGTATGATTGATGAAAATCTTCATGCATTAATAGCTGGAATTCTTGCTCGAAAAATTCTTCGTGCTCGTCTCCATGCCTCACGACATATTGAAGCTGCTAAAATTTCCGTCGATGAAGCTGAAGCTATTGAAGGTATTCCTATAACTTGGTTGTTAATAGATGAAGCCCATCTCCTTGTACCCTCCCGAGGGAGTACTGCAGCATCCGAACCTCTTGTACAATACGCAAAATTAGGTCGAAAGCCAGGATGTGGGCTAGTTCTCTGCACCCAACAGCCCAGCGCAACTAATACACAAATACTTTCTCAACTAGACATTTCGATTTGTCATAACCTAACATATAATCAGGATGTTGATGCTTTTACCCATCGCGCTCCTGGAGATATACCTAAAGAACTGGATACTTCCTTTTTCCGATCCCTTCCAGTTGGTGTCTGTGTAATTGCTGATGAATCTATCACCACAAGCCGAATTTTCATTGCTCGAATCCGTCCCCGGATCAGCCAACATGCAGGACGAGAAGCACTCCCGACTCTTGTAGACCAAATGGACAAACCCGTCTTTTTACAACCTCCTATAACGGAAGAAGCTCAAGATGAAACATTATCTACCACAGTCGAAGAAGAAACTGTTCCAACTGAAGAAATCTTGGATGAATCCACTTATATTAAACTTCCACCTTCTGAATTACCATCTGAAACACCACCTACTGAAACAATATCTACTGAATCTGATATACAAGAAACACCCACTATTGAAATCCCAGAGGTCCCTCCATCCCCCCCTCCTATTTTCCAAATTAATCTTCCAGAACCACAACTTAAGGATTATATGAAACGATTGCTCCTATATAAATATCGAAAACACCTTTATCCCATGGGCACTCCACAACTTTTCGAGAAAATTGTCTTTCATACTGTTTCTAAAAATCCTTCAATGATCCTTTACCAAATACAAGATTTTCTACTAAAAAAAGGATGGATTATTGATAAAGTAATTTCGGATTCGGATCTTCCTGTTTTACTTATTTCAAAAAATGATTTTCGAGTTGGTATCTCCCTTGCTACTTTAATTGATTCCACTGATACAATTATAATCTATGTGGGAACTACTCCAAAAAATAGTGATGTAACAAAGTTAGAAGAACTTTTCAAGGACCTTAATTCAAAAATGAGGTAACCACATCTTTATAATTTACGAAAACATAAAAAAAATTGGATGTGATTACTTGAGCTTTTTTAAGAAATTATTACCTGGGCGTAAAAAAGAAGAGAAGGAAAGTACTATCGCTCGATTACGACAGATGATTAATAAAATTGAACTAAGAGAGCGTGCATTCAAGAAACGCGCACAAATGGAATATAATAAGGCAAAACAATACTATAGAAGTGGAAATAAGCGAGCTGCCAAACAATCGTTAAAAAAGTGGTCCAGATTAAACAAGTATGCTGAGCGTTACGTAAATTATTCAGCTCGCCTGGAAAATATGATAATTGTAATTGACCAGGCAATGGATATCAAAGGCGTCGATGAAGCTGTAAAAATGGGATTATCAGAAATGAAGAATATCCAAAAAGATATAAGCATCGAGAAAGCCGAGCAAGTTGCAGCTGAGGCAGATGCTGCAATGGCAGAAATAGATCAAGTTGGTGAAATATATGCAGAAATGTCAATGGATGATCTCGATGAGGATATGGAAGCCGACCAAGAGTTAGCCCGGTTTGAAGCAGAAATGATTTTAGGAGAGATGCCTGAACTCCCTGAAGTTCCACAAGGCGAACCAACACCAATTTCGAAAAAGGAGAAGGTACGAAAAGAAATTGAAGAACTTCGGAAATTAACAGAAAGTGATTAGGCTTATTTTAACAAAAATTACTTTAATTCTCATATTTTATGAGGGAAATATAGCTAAAGAAATTGCAACAGCTATAATAAGAATTATTGCTACTACTATAGTCGCAATCGGTCCAACTTTGATCCCACTAGATTCCTCTTCAAAAAATCGAATTAATCCCGCCCCTGCAAATGGCATTGGACCTTCTCGTCCGCGTCGTTTTGAACGCCTTGATTTTCTCTTTGACATACTACCATTCCAAATTTCATTATATTAAAAAATTAATCTCTTGATAATTAAAAAATACATGATATTTAAAAAATTAATCTCTTTAAAATATATTATGCAAATTCGAGAATTTCAACAGTTAATGAAGCGTTTGTACTTTGAACGCGATAAAAATCGAGGAATTTCCAAAACATTTCTATGGATTGTAGAAGAAGTCGGAGAATTAGCCGAAGCTCTGCGAAAATATCAAGAATCCGATAAAAATAAAAATGAGATTCATAATATAGCAATGGAAATAGCGGATATTGTTGCATGGATTGCATCTTTGGCAAATATTTTAGAAATTGATTTGGAAGATGCGTTATACTCTAAATATCCTTCTGTTTGCCCGAAATGTGGCAAAAATCCCTGTTCCTGCGCGTTTAAATAGAATTTCTAAAAATCTTAAGGAGAAAAGTTTAAAGATTTAGAACTTATTATTTAATATTCGGTATTTACCTATTTTTAACTCAAAAAGTCTCAAGTTTAAACAATGTACCTGACTGGAGGTCTAATAGATTGAAAGTGGAAGATATAATGCAAAAAGACGTAGTATATGCAGAAGTTCCTGGTAATAGAGAAGAAGTAATGGAATTAATGCAAAAATACAAAATGAAAGCTTTGCCAGTTGTAAAAAAAGGGACCAAAGAATTGGTAGGTGTTATTTCGCAGACCGATTTACTTCTCAAACCTGATGAAGATCAGGTCGCCTTATTAATGAGTCGAGATCCTATTCAATTAAATCCTGATATGTCTGTAAAACAATTAATTAACTTGATGGTAGAAAAACAGTTACGAAGACTTCCTGTTACGAAAGGAAAGGAAGTTGTGGGAATGGTTAGTATCAGCGATATCATCAAAGCGGTCTCACGAATGAATATTAAAACTCCAATCAAAGATCTTGTTACTACGAAAATTCATGTTATTTGGGAAGGAGTTCCACTTTCAGCAGTTCCTACTATTATGCGCTTAGGCAAAGTTCGTACTCTCCCTTGTATTGATGATAATGGCGTACTATCTGGAATTCTCTCCGACTTGGATTTCATTAAAGAAAGTAAAATTGTTTCTGAAGAAAAGACTTCGTCAATTTCTAGTGCTTCTGATAAAGAATGGAGTTGGGAAACGAGTGATATGCTCTTAATTACGAAGAAAAAATTAAAGCTTCCAAATAAACCCGTAAAAGAAGTGATGACAAAGAATGTTATCACTATCAATGAATTTACTTCCATAAGTGAATGTGCCTC
>SUPS01000263.1 GCA_005191415.1 Candidatus Helarchaeota ASGARD archaeon Hel_GB_A | reverse complement strand
ATTTCTCTTTTCTATCCATATACCATCCCTCTATTTTTTTCAATTATTTGTTTATAGGAAATAACAAATTTGGTTAGGTATTATACGAATGAGATATAATTTGAGAAAATTCCTTAAAAAATCTTATCTTTAGAGAATGGTTAGAAGATTAAAAATAAAAGAAGTTGAGATTATCATTCTTCTTCCGATCTTAATCGGATTATGACATAGATTATTACTATAAGAAGGGGCATCGTTACGAATGAAAGAAAGAGGTAGATAGGATCTCCTGTAGCTTGGATTAATAAGAAAGCATTTTGCGCAGTCATAAAGATCATCAATAAAAGTCCAATAATTGGTAAATATTTTCGGCTTATTTTCATAGTATCACCTTCATCCGAATGGTATTGGTAAGATACTCACATTTTTAAAGAAATTCTTAATAATTAGCATTTCAACACCACCTAAAGCTACTAAACAGATACCTAATAAGAGGGGAATACAAGCGTAAAATAAAATAGTGGCTTTCTTTTTTCCCCATTGGGATTCCCGCGCAGAGACACCCTTCCAAAGAATTGCAAATAAGAAGATGACCAAGAACCATCCAAAGAAATTCATAAACGGAATCCCGAAGATGGTGAGCGTGTCTTTCATCAACCATACCCACATTCCTCCATCCGCAGGAAGAATAGACGCTTGATTAAGATTTACCATTACAGGATCCGTCCAGAGATCGAAATCTACGGCTAAAATAGCCCCTAATCCGGCATGAAAAAAATGCCCTTTATTTGGAAAGATTTTCTCCGCTAAAAAGACACAAGAATATGCTATTACATACCAGCCTATGCAGGTATAGAATGGTACCTCGAAAAACCACAGCCCTCCTTTAGTAAAAAAATAGGTCGGATAAACCAATCCAAATCGCCCAGACAAGATCCACATAGCTTCTTCTAATCCCGTAAAAATGAATGATCCCGTTAGGAAGAGCAAACTTCGCCATAATCCATGCTTATGATAACTATAATAAAAGATAATTATTGCTGCAACTAAGGCACCTGTATCCGTTAAAATAAGATCAAGCATCAATGATGAAGAAAAGGTAGGAGGCGCGAAATCGGGCACTTGAAAAATCCAAGGCATTAACCAATGGATAAGTGTCGAGACGCCAATACAAATTCCCAGACATAAAAATATTGTAATTGTGAAATATTTCTCGAATTTTTCCATGATTCCACGAGCTCCTTAAACGCGCAGTATTTTTAATCTTTCTTAAAAGTTACTATGATACTTCATTTAACGAGGATTATAGATCATGCCAACTGAGGTTTCAGTTATTTTATCAGATTATAAAAACTTTCTCATTAAAATTAAAATAAAGCAAAAGATTTAACAGCCATCAACCTTCAAATAAAGGTTAAATGATTTAGAGGAAAATTTTTTTGATGGTTAGTAGATAAATCCCTAGGAATCGTTGCAAGATGGGTCCTGAAGTAGTGGTTGTTGGAGATGTGAATATTGATATCATTACTAATCCCCTATCGGGAGATGCGGTAAAAGCCTTACGAGAGGGAAGAGAATCAGAAATTATTTCTAATTTTACACTGTCATTGGGGGGTAATGCTGCCAATTGTGCCTTGGCGCTCTCAAAGTTAGGAATTAAGACACGATTAATAGGTGCCTTGAGTGATGACCCTATAAGCAGGTGGCTTATTGAGTTCTTGGAAGAGAATAAGGTTGAATTTCATAGATGTTATAAAAATACACCAAGTGGAATTACCTTTGCAATCACGTATGAAGAAGGTACTCGCACATTTATCTCCAGCTTTGGGTCAAATCAGTTCCTCTCGTTAGAGGACATCAAGTTAGAATTAATAGAGGGAAAGCATTTACATCGTGCAGGATATTGGTGGGCTCCAAAATTTATGGGAGATGCTACTAGACAGCTATTTCAAATAGCAAGAGAGAAAGGCCTTTCTACCTCACTAGATATTGGATGGGATCCACAAGGTTGGACTGAAAAGCGGCGTGATGCGTTACTATATTGTCTAGAATTATGTGATATTTTTTTTCTTAACAATAAAGAATTAGAAGCACTTACACAATCTCAGATAGATGAAGGGGCTGAATTAATTTTAAGGAGGGGGACAAAAGTAATTGGACTTCATTATGGTGCAGAGGGCTGTAAAATTTACTTTAACAATAACTCATTAATGATTCCAAGCTATAAAGTGCCATTAAAGAATCCTACGGGTACTGGTGATATTTTCAACGCCGCTTTTATTTATGGATATTTAAAGGAATGGGACTTTGAGCAGATCGGAAAATTTGCAAACGCATGTGCAGCTCTACATTTGAGTGATCGAACAGCTCTTTATCCTACATTGAAAGAAGTTCAAACCTTTATGAAAAGTCACAATAACGAAGTATAATAACGATGATTGGTAAATTAACTTTGAAGGTACAATAATGATGATTGGTAAATTTACTTTGAAGGAAATTGAAGAACAGCCGCAAGTCATTAAGAAAACTATTGAGAATCCTAAAGTTTATAAAGAACTTGCTGAGAAAATTAACCAATTACAGCCTGAATTGATAATATTGACGGGTAGTGGGAGTTCCTTTAATGCAGGCTTCGCAAGTATTTATATATTTAATAAAATCGCAAAGATTCCTACGTGGGTTGTACATTCATCTGAATTTCCATATATTATAAAACCAATTATAAAGAGACGCCATCTCCTAATTGCTATTTCTCAAAGTGGTGAAAGCCCCGGCACGGTTGCAGCCGTAGAATCTAAAGAAGTAACGTCTATCGCCGTAACGGCACATTCTCAAAGTCCTCTTGCACAACAATGTTCGATGGTGCTCCCATTGCTCACAGGTGAAGAACGAAGTGTTATGGCCACAAAAACCTATACGGCGCAAATCGCTGCTTTAACGCGTTTAGCTATTGAATTAGGTCAATATAACAGAGAATTATCATCATCTTACTTAACAGATCTTCTTACGGCTTTAAAAAAGATCCCAAAAGAAACTCAAAATATATTAACTCCTTTAAAACAATCCATTAAAGGTTTATCATCATACTATAAGTTTGTTAAGCATGCATTTATTCTAGGATCTGGTCCTGACTATGCAACAGCTATGGAAGCGGCTCTAAAACTAAAGGAAGGCGCACGTATTCTTGCTGAAGCCTATAGTGCACCTGAATTCCGTCATGGACCAATCACCTTGGCAGACGAATATACAATGATTCTCGCAATTATACCTCATCAAACAAGCTCAAGATTTGCTTCAGTGAGTACACTCCTTGAAAAGGTAAAACAGCGTCATAGTTCGATATTAGGAATCACACCCGACCAAGATTTACCTTTCGATTTTCTGATTAAGATGCCCCTCCTTCCTGAAGAACTGAGTCCCTTGGTTAATATTCTTCCCATCCAATATTTAGCATACTTTATTGCAATTCTCCGTGGATACGATCCAGACAATCCTAAATTTCTTACAAAAGTGGTACGCGAGGAATAAATTTAGGAAATATCTGTTTATTGCCAATCCTTTATGAAATATCTGTTTATTGATTCAGATTTATTTTTTCTATAATGGACACCAAATCATTTAAGTTGTAAATTTCATAATCAGGGGGAGGGGATCTTTTCTTCATATTAGATTGATCATATTTTCCTCCTCGATGAATTAGAACCGTCTTTATTCCTATTTTTATGCAAGGAACAATATCTCGTTCATAATTATCACCAATATAGATAGCTTCATTGGGTTGAACCTTTGCGCGTTTTAAAGGGAGTTCAAATAGTTTAGGATTAGGTTTCCTGATTCCAACTTCTTCTGTGATAATGATATCATCTAGAAAATCCTGAAGACGTAATCGTAAAATTTTTTCGTATTGTTTGATAGCATCGCCATCCGATAAAATACAGATTTTTACTTCTAACTTTTTTAGTCGAATAAATGTTGGAATTACATCATGAAATGGACGAATATTAGCATACTTTACATCATGATATGCGATCATTCCAGCGGAAACATAAAGTTTCAATTTGTCGCTTTCTACATTCAATCGTTTCAACATTTGATCAAAATGATGTCCATAATTACTCCCATACTCCTCTACAACTTCTGAAAGAACTTGGTATGCCTCCTCAAATGTAGCAGGTAAGCCTAGATCAATCATTGCGCGAACCGCATTTCGTCTGGCTTGGGTAGAAAGTTCCGTTGAATTGAAGAGCGTATCATCCAGATCAAATATGGTTAATTTTATCATTCTACCTTCACTGAAATATAACAATATAAGGTATTAAAAATATTAGTTAGATAAAAGTTCTGGAATCGTTTTAACTATAATTGCCAGTAATTGCTAAGAAACCTAATATGAAACCTAATATGAAACCGCCGAAGATAGTTCAAAAATGAATCCTAATTATTAAAACTCGCCAATTATGTGGAGAACCAAAAAATATAAAACAGAAAAAAGTATCAAATATAACTAAATGTTCCTTTGAATTTGGGAAAGGGAATATTAAATTTAAGGTGAAATGATATGGTTGAATGGACAACTGGCACCAAATTGGCTGTAATTGCGGGAGGACTAGCGGTTCTTGGATCAGTTCTCGCGTGGTGGTCGATTTCTGAATCATTTATGGGGATGACAATAACCATAAATTTTAATCCGTTATTCGGTATCTCTGTTATGGGGATGACTATTTCCCCTCCTATTCAGTATATTTTATGTGGCTTGTTGGCAATAGCAGGAGGAGCGCTCATTTTTGCCACGCTTAAAAAAAGTATTTGTGGATTGGTTGGTGGAATTTTAGCATTATCGGGGCCTATTCTATTCATGATTCTTTGGCAAATAGAGCTATCTCAAGGTGCATCGGAGTTAGCTACGTTAGGTATTCCTGCAATGGGTCTTTTTGGTATTTCTTCCTTTGAAATGTATGGTGAAACTGTGTATTTAACATATTATGTCTCTTATGGAGCATTTATGGTGATTGCGGGAGGAATTTTGGGAATTATTGCTTCACGAAAAATAGAAATATTCAATGACTATGCTTAAAATACCAATTATCTC
>SUPS01000262.1 GCA_005191415.1 Candidatus Helarchaeota ASGARD archaeon Hel_GB_A | reverse complement strand
GTATAAGCGGGTAGGCGGAGGTTATTTGCATTTTGAGACTTTTTTTCCAGATTTTTGGTAATGTACCTTTGGAGATAAAATTGATGGGGCGTTTTACTGAATTAATAGAGATAAATTTAGGTGTGAAACAGAATTTTATTGAGATTCCCGCCCTTATTTATATTCCTCCATAGGATAATTCATTTTTTTCAATTTGTTGCTCGCTCTTTTGGTCATCCAATAGCAAGCGAGAAACTGCTTGAATATCGATAGTCTCGTTAAAATACCAGATTGCCTGTGGGGTTCTATTTTGGTCAATCACTTGCTTCTCTTGGAGAAGCGCGAGTTGATCTTTGAGGAAATTAAGAATTTTTTCTAGTCTATCTTTTGGTATTTTTGTGGATGATTCCAAATCAGGGAATGTAATGGACACTTTTGGCATTCCTGATGGATTATCAGTACTTACTGGAGAAAGTTCAGTAAATTTTCCTGTTTGACTTTGTCGGATGAGAATATATCTTAAAAGTGTTTTTATCTCGTCTCCGTAGGTGGGATCATTGATTGCAAGCATAATTTTTGCTTCAATCCATTCTCCATGTACATTTGGAATCGGACTTTCCCGAACTTCTTGAAGAAATGAATTCCATGCCTTTAATTGGTCGGGATCTTTAAAAAAAGTAAATACAAAGTTGATAATTTGTATTAAATGTTCACCGAATGAAGCTTTTCGAATCTGAATTTGAGGCCCCAAGGAAAGTCCTAACAAGGTAGAAAGGGCCTCCCTTATCTCTTTGTCCGCTAGAAATACACCAAATGAATCATACATTGTAGGGTATTCTTCGGGTAAAAACGAGATGAATTGACTTATATAATTCCGCGTTGGACATAACGCAATTAGAGCTTCAACGATATTATTAAGGTGCTTCTTTAATTCAATTTTAAACGAATTTGCCTCTATCATATTATCCTCCATTTTTTTCTCCTTAATTAATTATTTGTCTATAAATTTATTCTTTAGGAAAATATATCATAAATAAGTGATGTTAATAGTGGCTTATTAGGTAGAGCATTTTGGAAGTAGAACGGTAACTCACATTTTTTTGGCTGATAATGGAGTAAATGATCTAATTCTTCCTCTTCTAAGGTTAAAATAAAATATACTTTCCTATACACGTCATTAAATAAAAGCCAATCATAAATCTTTTTAGACGCGGGATCTTTTAGGGTAGAATACGCTAAATTCACTTCTGGCGTCCTCTTACTGGACTTATACTGCTCAAATAAATGTTTTCGAAACCTTTTGTGATCATTAGCGGCGGTATTAGGAAATAATCCCAAAAGTGTATAGAAATTGGAACGATTTGGAGGCAGAAATTCCTGCCAATCTATATTTTCAAAATAATATTCCGCCCATTTTTGGAGATTTTCTGTTAAATCACTACCATAAAGGAAATTTTTGATGATATCTTCTATTGTAAAACCCCATTTTTTCCAAATTTTTCGTCTTTTCTTGATGATCCGCTTAACATTTGTTTTGAGATATTTTTTCTTAAATGATCTCATTAAGCGATATTCCTTATGGAGCTGGGGGGTTAGTAGTATTTCACAGATCACTTTTAATAACTCATCATTGTTACTTTTAGTGGAATAAGAAACATAATTTTCAAGAATTTTTTCCCGTTTGATTTTTTTCCGAAATCCCGCTAAAGTATAGAAATCTGGAAACCCTATTAATTCCATTATGTGCCACCCTAAGTGTTCTCTGACAAGATAGGAAAATAACATATATTCCTGTTCTTTTCTTACATACCGTAAGTGGGTTGCTTCTAATTTCTTTAATTTAGTGGGTTCAAAAGTTTTGAAATAGAGGGTCGACAGTTGTAAAAACTGATTATAAAGCGATCTCGTAGATGGGTCGCTTAATATTTCATGGGCATATAGTATAATTTCTGTATCAAAGGAGGAATGGTCAAGTTTCAACTCCAGATTTTTTTCTAAATCATGTTTAGAAAATTGTAGTTTCACGGATAAAATGAAATAGTAAGTAGGTAACCCACACTCAATGAGATCATAAAACCATTCTGGAGGAATTTTTCTGATTAAGCTTTTATATTTTCTTCGCATCTGTTTTTCTAATCGTTTTAAATCCGATTTAATTGGTAAAGGCCAATAATAATCTCTCATTAAGTATTTTTTTATCCATTCTTCATATTTTTTTTTCGCCATTTGGGATTTCTCTTCAATTACTTCTAAAACCTTCTTAACTGAATATTGTTTTATTTCACTGATTGAATTTAAGGTTATTTTCATTCCTCCATCAAATTATATCCCCAACTGAAGGAAAAAAAGGGTATTTTTCATGTCTCTCTCACATGAATTTCTAATGTATCGGTTGTCCCTAAATTTTTTAATTGTATGTTCTTTTGGAGGGGGGTATTGTTGTGGAATAATTGAAATTTTTTATTTCGTTGGAGAAATTGGAGTTTATGTAGTTCCTGCAGTAGGTTTGCAATGGTCGCGTTAGGGTTGGCGGAAATAGAAATTTCCGAATTATTTTTTTCATTAAAAAAATAAACTGTCGTGAACCTCGTTCCTAGTAATTTCTGTCGCCATATATTTTTCTCTTTCTTGCTTAATCTACCTTTCGCCTCCAACCTAACTGTCCGCTGATTTTTCGAATCGCGGTCTCTTGCAGTCACTTGGAGAATTCCAAATTCCTTGGTAATTTCAAAAGTCACATCAAGTTGATTCTCCCCTGCGGGTTTGGGTTCTACCTCAATGAAGAATTTTCCAAGGCGGTTGCTCTCCATCGGGATGCTACTTTCTCCTTGAAAGACTTCTATCATCAACAGTGGAGTGTAATCAACCAAATTTGAATATAATTTGGTGCGCTTGATGGGAATTTTTATATTTTTTGGTAAAATTTTGGAGACTCCTTCTGGAATGGCAAAAATCCCCAGTGAATGGGGGAGAACATCACTAATTTCAATAGATTTAATTTTATTCCGGCTTTTTATGGGCTTTCCGCTGGCGCCAGCAATAGCTGCTCCTAAAGCTACTGCCTCATAAGGATCGATGGCCTTATTAGGGCGTTTCTTGAAAAATTGTTCTACAAAATCTTGAACTGCAGGAATTTTTGTTGTCCCGCCAACCAAAATTATCTCATCGAGGTCCTCTGGACTGAGATGTGCCGCATCCAGTACCTCTTGAAGCGGTTTTTTTGTTTTATAGATCAAGTCTCTAATTAATTCCTCTAACTTCTCCCTGCTGAACTCCATTTCAAAATTGATGGGAAGCCCTTTCGAATCAGTTCCAATAAAGGGAACTTTAATTTCGACTTTCGTGTCGGTAGATAATTGAATTTTTACATTTTCTGCAATTTCTCTTATTCTGCTAACTGTAGAAAGATTTTTATTTGGGTTTATTTTGTAGATTTTTCTAATCTTCTTCATGATCACCTCGGAAATACGCTTGTCTATATCGTTGCCTCCAAGTTGATTTATACCACTACAGGCTTCCACATCAAAAAACCCTTGACTGACAGTCAAAACCGTTACATCAAATGTTCCTCCTCCAAAATCATATACTAACAGACGTTTATCCTCCATTTCATTTATTCCATATGCAAGTGCTGCTGCAGTTGGTTCATTGATCATCTGAATAACAGTTAGCCCGGCAATTTCTGCCGCATCTTTAATTGACTGTCGTTGCCCATCAGTGTAATTTGCCGGAACTGATACAACAGCTCTGTTAAATTGATGTCCCGTTGTTTCCTTGGCATCTTGAATCAGCTTTCGAATTATTAATGCTCCAAGGTATTCCGGAGGATAGGACATCCCATTTAGTTTAAAACGAAAAGTAGAACCCATCTTCCGTTTAATTGAATATATTGTCCTTTGTGGATATGAGATTAAATTCTTTTTAGCTTGTTCACCAACGATAATATCCCCTTCCTCCTTAAAATATATTACCGAGGGGGTATTAATCATATCTTCCTTATTTCTAATTATTGTTGGGGTATCTAATTCCATGAAAGCCATCTTTGAATTTGATGTTCCAAAATCAATCCCTATGATGTCTTCTTCTAAAATGATTTTCACACCCATCTTAATTCAATAAACATTTGAATCACTTTGATCTTTCAACTATTCATTAAATCCGGTAGGAAAACAATCCTATATATTTGATTTTTATAAACCTGATTAATAATCTGATTAATATCTAGTCCAAAAATCATATAAAAATATATATATTTTTCAATACCTCCTCTACTTTTCTTTCTTTACCGATAAAACTCTTGCCCTTTCCGACTTAAATCTAAAAGACTAAAAAACTATGAAATCTACTCTAATGTCCGAATATATAAAATAAGAATTGGGGATTTATTTCCTTTTAATGATTAATAATAATTAACGCGCAATAAATTCTCCGAATTAATTCCGCGATAACCTTTTTGCTTGATATTGGATTTCCAAAGTGAAATCCCCGTGGATGTGAAGCTTTCTGAAAATGGGTTCCGATATAAAAGATCTGTTACACCAGTGAAGGATTAAAGCAAGCTCGTAAAGAACGAATATTGAAAGACGGGTAAAAACATTTCAGGAGGAATTAGACGAAAAAATATTTTCTTTAAAAAAGAAAGGAAGGCCAATTGATATCAATGGAAGGCTGAAACAGATATTGCATGGGGGCACTCGATATTTCAAATGTAAATTGGAGAAAATTGGGGCACATGTCAAATTATCTGTGAAATTTAATGATAAAAATCTGCGCATCGCACGAAAAACGAAAGGTAAATTTGTGCTCTGTGCCTCAAATCGCTCCCTGACCAATCGAGAAATGATCCAAGCCTATCTCGACAAATATCAAATTGAGCAGGTATTTCGCTTTCTTAAATCAGATATTGACGTGCGTCCTTTTTTGCAGCAATGGATCCATGTTTTTACGTTGCTAATAGATCTATGTTTTTACGTTGATAATAATAGATTTCATTATCAAGGTTCTCGTTTTTACGTTGCTAAAGAGGAATTTCATGGAAATAGATTGGGTATCAAAGTAATTAAAGAAGAACGGAAATTATGGATCTGTTATGAATAATAAAATTTAAGTCAA
>SUPS01000261.1:4553-5101 GCA_005191415.1 Candidatus Helarchaeota ASGARD archaeon Hel_GB_A | reverse complement strand
TATGTATGACTCACACCCGATTAAAAGAAATTTAAAAGATTTTTAATTTTTAAAGAATTCTATAAATTCCTAGAATTTAGGGAATATCTAGAAATTCATAAGATTCTTAAATTTCCTTCTGTATTTGGTTTTGAGGAGAAGTCCTAGTGGTTCTCAGCTCAGTAATAATAAATGTAGGGAGGAGGGGGTTGTATTAAAAAAAACAGTTTGAGCTAAGAACTTTCACCATTCTCCTCACATGCTCCACATTTGCATTCATCCTTTTCTTTTTCTGTTTTAATTTATATATTTTATGATAGTTTTTTGATAGTTATTTATAAACAATATTTTTGTATTTTAAGTAAAGATAAAAGAAAAGAAAAGTCCTTGTAATTTCTAAAAGTCAATAATTTTGCTTCGTCTAAGAGTAATTACCACGAAAATTTTGAAATTTTCTTCAATGATTATTAAAATCGTATATGTCAGCTGATTAGACAATGTTTTTTAATTAATTTTCAATATGGTTTAATCTATGGAGTTTTAAAGTAAGAATAAAAAACTTTGTGGTA
>SUPS01000261.1:0-4543 GCA_005191415.1 Candidatus Helarchaeota ASGARD archaeon Hel_GB_A | reverse complement strand
ATTCAAACTTTTAAAAATGAGAATATGAATAAGTTAATAGGTCTTAATTAGATTAGGAATATAATCAAAATTTTTCAGGGGTACTTATGTCAGAAGAAAAAATGAAAGAGAAAAGGAACGAAGAGAAAGAAAGCAATGAAGAAGAGGAAGATGAGCAGAAGAAATATGAATATTATAAAAAAGCAGGGGCTATTCATCAGAAAGCGAAAGAAATTGCGAGACCACTTATAAAGGTCGGAGCAAAGGTTATCGATATCTGCGATACCATTGAAAGTTTTATTTTAGAGAATGATGGGCAGCTTGCTTTTCCAGTAAATGTTTCTATAAATAACATTGCGGCACATTATACAGCTTCAGGACCGAATGATCAAACGACAATTCAAGAGGGGGATATTGTTAAAGTGGACATAGGGGTTCATGTAGAAGGGTATGTGGCGGATGGTGCGTTCACAGTTTCATTCAATGAGGAGCTTGACAAACTCGTTGAAGCCTCGGAAGCAGCATTACAAGCGGTAATTGATTCAATTAAACCGAATAGAGAGACACATAAACTCGGAGCTGTTGCAGAAGCCGCAATTAAAAGTTTTGGATATAGACCTGTCCGTGATCTCTCAGGACATATTTTAGATCAGTGGGAGTTGCATGGAAAAAAAACAATACCAGCCGTTTCTTTGCCTTCTAGAGAGAAAATTGAAGAAGGTGAAGTATATGCGCTCGAATTTTTTGCGACAACTGGAACTGGCTCAGTCCATGACCTACCACCTACGTATATTTATAATTTGGTTCCACTTAAGCGCCCTATTCGCTCAAAAGCGGCACGGCAGATTATCCGAGAAATCAATGAAAAATATAAGACCTTACCTTTTGCAAAACGCTGGCTTATGCGAGATTTAAAAGGGGGTGTCCTCTTCGGACTTCGTGAATTAACACGGATCGGCTTACTCCATGAATATCATCCTCTTGCTGAACATAAAGGTATATATATCTCTCAAGCGGAAGATACAGTCATCGTAGAACATGATGGATGTACCGTAACTACCCGTAAAGAAAGTTGATTGTGATCTCTTGAAACAGAAAAAAACCACTATTGGATATCCTTTTGGTATTTATTTTTGTACGAAATGCCGGACTTTGATGATGTGGTATCCTGATATCGTGAAACACCCTGAAATGGATTTATATCCTGAAAATATTAAATGTCCTACGTGTGGTACTTTGGTAAAGCCAACGGAGAAACTATATATTGAAGATTTTCGAGTTGATCTGCTCCCAACTTTTCTCAAAACTACTGCTAAATATAATTTCACGATTGCGTTAATTTTAGATGAAGAACATGTCCATTTCAGTTGGACGCGTTCCCAATTAAAAAAGCAAAATTAGAAATATTTTAAGGATATACTCGACGAATTGTCCGCGGATATGGAATAGTATCACGAATGTTATCTAATTTACAAATCCATTTAATGAGGCGTTCCATCCCAAGCCCAAAACCAGCATGCGGAACGGTTCCAAATCTGCGTAAATCAATATACCATTCATAATCCTTAGGATTTAAATTGGCATCTTTGATACGTTGTAGCAATTCATCTTTATCATGTATTCGTTGCCCCCCGCCAATGATTTCACCATGCCCTTCGGGAGCTAAGCAATCAGCGCAGTTAACTACTTTAGGATTGGAGGGATCTGGTTTATGATAGAATGCTTTTGCCTCGCGTGGATAATTATATATGAAAAGTGGAGATTTTCGATCTTTGGTGAGGGCACGTTCTTCATCAGCTCCTAGATCCTCTCCCCATTCTATTTTAAGGTCCATTTTTACTAATTGATCAATTGCTTCAGAATAAGATATCCGTTCAAAAGGTGGCTTAATTAGCAATTCCTTCGGATCGCGTCCAAGAAATTCCAATTCTTCGGCTTTTGTTCTCGCTACGGTTTGGCAAATATGAGAAACTAATTGTTCTTGAATTTCAATATCTCGATTTAAATCACAAAAGGGCATTTCTGCTTCCAGCATCCAAAACTCAGTAAGATGCCTGACGGTTCGCGATTTCTCAGCACGAAATGAAGGAGCAATAGTATAAACGTTGCCCAAGGAAAAGATGAGAGTTTCTAAGTAAAATTGGCTTGATTGAGTCAGAAAGACTTCTGTATCGAAATATTTCATCTTAAAAAGAGTTGCCCCACCCTCTACTGCAGCGGTGATGAACATAGGGCATTGTACATCGATAAAGCCATTTAATTTGAACCATTCACGGGCAGCATCAAATACCGCAGCGCGAATTTGCATGATATAGGTAAGCTTTCTACTACGAAGCCATAAATGTCGATTATCTAATAAAAAAGCGATACTTTGGTCACGTGTAATGGGAAATACTTCTGCTAAACCGATTATCTTAAGACTTTTGCCAGAAAGTTCGAGCCCTCCAGGGCTCCGTGGTTCTTCTCGGATAGTTCCAATGATTTCTACCGAAGATTCGATAGTAACTTTCGTGGCTTTCTCAAAGTTTGTACGACCAATAATTTTTTCCTCAAAAGTACATTGGAGAACGGCTCCACATTCTCGAATCAATAAAAAGAGAATTTTACCAGATTTTCGGCGTCGATAGACCCAGCCTCTGATATGAACTTCCTGGCTAATCGGTTTTTTCCTAAAAATCTCGGCAATTGAAGTTTCAGGCATTAGTCTCACCTAACATTCGAGGTGTTAGTTTCACCTAACATTCATTATCCTTAATAACTTATCTAAATACAATAATATATTCAAATACAAAAAGAAAACTTTCTATGAAGGGATGGCTTTGCTCAGATCTTTCTAAATAGAAAGATTTATATTCACTTTCTAAAGATAGAGAAAACTATAAACGACAAGAGGATTTTCAATTGGCTCAAGAGGATAAGTGGAAGAATTCACCAGTTCGGAAATTATTTTATCTTACGGTTCTCGGATGGATCATTTTAGCAATAATCTTTGGTATATTTGACCTCCAAATTTCTATTGCGGTAGTTGATCAGAATAATCCCTTTGGTCTTTTTGGTGCAGATTATGGGGAGGGGCCAGGGTATGGTATCATTGCTGTTGCTCTCGTGGTCTTGATTGGAAGTGCCTTTTCGGACATAAAAAAACAGAAGATAGGGGCATTTATTTTGGGAGCATTTTCTTTAATCGTATTGTTCCTCGGAATTTTATTAGATTCAGAAGATTTGATACTTTATGGAGGATTTATCAGTATTTCCATTTTTATTTTCACGAGTTTGACTTATGAGAAGGATTGGAGAAATTATAAGAATTTAGCGCTCATAATTCTTCTGCTTGCAGTTATTAATCCACTCCTTTTTGTTAATATCACAAAACCTCTGTGTGGGAGGGTGCGATTTCGAGATTTAACAGTTCCAGGCTATTTTGAATATACACCATGGTTCTTACCACCAGGTCCTGATCTTCACAACCTTTCGTTTCCTAGCGGACATACAGCCATGGGATGGATGTTTCTTCCATTACTTATTCCTTTGAGAACTAAAAATAGGTCATTCAAGATCACAGGAACTTTTCTAATAATGGGATGGGGGCTTTTCGTAGGAGTATCACGCATAATAATAGGAGCGCATTACGCTTCAGATGTATTATTTTCTACTGGAGTAGCTTTCATCGTTGTGATTTTACTTTATAAGAAATTTTATCTTCAGTAGATAATTATTATAATTCAAATACGCGTGGAATTTTACGATTTAAATGCGTTGTTATGTTGTTATAATATTTTCAATTATATTTTAGATATAAATTTCAGATCTTGAATTAATTATAGTTGGTAAATAAAACAAATATGTATATATAACGAGAGAATCTAAATAGTATTCATTAACTAAGTGAGTTGAGTAACGATTTCAAAGAAACAAATTAGTGTGGTTATAATTGCACTTTTACTAGTTTTCGAGGTATTTCCTGTATTTACAAATGCGTTCACTGAACAACCGTATTACACTGATGATTTCGGTGATTCTACTTTAGGTAGTTGGGAAGATATCAAATATGTATGGATCGATAATAATGAATCCTTTATTATGTTCAAGGTTGAGTTAGCAGCGCCGTTCAATGAGACAGTTTCCGTAGGGACGTTTCTAAGAATATATATCTCCGTGGATAATAGCACAGGTTATCTATATGATGATTTTATGGCGGATTACCATATCAGATATATGAGAACAGTGTCAGATTGGAATTCGTGGTTTTGGGATGAGAACAATGCTTCCAATAATCTCGAACCTATACCTGCAGGAACCGGGCTATATTATGTAATTCGGTCGCATAACGATAAAGTAATTGAACTTGGATATAAGATGCAAACCTACTATAACGATGGAGGCGCGGACAAAGGGTACCTTAATATTTCACTAGGACAAAGGATATTTTTTAAAGTTGAAATGGGATTAACTTCAGATTGGGCCCCTGACATTGGTGAAGGAAATCTTTCATATACCGTAAAACTTCCAGCCCCCACTTTAGAGCCAATTTTGCCAAATCCGAGTATTAATGGGAGTATCAGCT
>SUPS01000260.1:3667-5130 GCA_005191415.1 Candidatus Helarchaeota ASGARD archaeon Hel_GB_A | reverse complement strand
ATCTTTTTAATTCTTTCTTTATAATTTTATTTAATTTTCAGATTTAATTAGCTATATTGGCATAAAGCTAATAAAAACCAAGAAAGAAATGAGATTTGTTAATATAAAAGGTCCTTTTCTCACGAAAAATACATGGCGTTTTTCGCTATTATCACCCGTTTTACAATCGAAGAGTTAAATTATTCTATAAGAAATTTTATACATTTTAGTATTTAATAGAAGTATATTCAATGGAAGTAGTGATGAATTTGCTATATACCTATGCAGATTTACCAGATACGATTCGGACGAAACCATTCTGGCCACTGAGCCGTGTGCTGTGGTTGGGCTATACTCAGCTAGGATATGATGCATTCGAGAAAGCCATGCCGATTATTCCAGAAGTGGCTTATGATTTTATTAAGATACGTCTTGATGAAGCCATTATGACAGCACAAGACTGTATTGATGGTAAATTAGCTGCACCAGACAAAACGATGGCGTATATGTTATTCCCTCCGATAACTACCGTGAGAACGGATTTACAACAAGGGTTATCAAAATTGTTGTACGGTGACTCTATAGATATTTCTTTTGTAATTCTTTACGATTTAACAAGTGAGGTCATCTTTATTTTCAATGGACATATGGAGGATGGGATTCCGATCGATTGGTGGCTTGTGGGACCAGATGATGTAGATGTTTTGGAACGGCGCCATATGAAATATGGCTATAAGATAAAGGATATTCCAAAAAAGGCGAAAAATTTGACAAAAACGGGAGATATGTTGATAGATATCCTCCGAGACATTCGGAATGAACGAACTCCACAATGGGGGACATCAACATATCACCTTGGATTAACATGGGGGTATGCTACCTTAGCGATTGCCGCGACATTATCCAACTATGAAAGTACAGGAGCTCTATGGGATGGAATTCAAGCCAAAATGCACTATGGCTTATCAGATTATTGGTTCATTTATCATCCGTGGCCGCCATTTTTACGCACGCTTGCAATGCAAGGGAGAAGTAAAATGATTCGCGTTTTTACAGAGATGGGCGTAGAAAGTCGGATGTACTGCCAAGGAATTGAGGAACCAATAGTTAATTTTTATAAGGAACATTTTCCGGAAATGTGGGAACTCTCGGTTGAAGATATAACCAATGGTGTTGTCACACCACGGATGACGCTCGAATGCCAACCACCAAACTTAAAAAAGAAAGAAACCTATGAAAAGGAATTATTTGATTGGGTATATCCTGAAGGAAATAGAGTCACACCAGAATCTATAGGGATGACTTTGGAGGAATTTCTTGAGGGCGTTTTGTTGGATATAACCCCTGAATTCCCGTTAGATGGTGAAATCACAAAAGATCTAATTATTTCTAAGGGAATTGGACGGAAAACAACCTTCTTAAAATGAATCCATTAAAATATAATTGAAATCTTTTTTCATTAATTCAGATTTAATTCCTTTTTT
>SUPS01000260.1:0-3657 GCA_005191415.1 Candidatus Helarchaeota ASGARD archaeon Hel_GB_A | reverse complement strand
CCTTTTTTAGGGAGAAATACAAGAACATGAATTAAAATCGATGCTTTTTTCATCTTTACAAAATTTTTGGAAACATTCTAGCCATTTTGGTTTTGATGGGAAAGAATGAATAAAGGTGACAAATTTTCTTAGTTGATTAATAGTTGTTTTATGGAGATTATGTTCAATAGTACATGCATCCTGATCTGCTATGTTTTTAGGAACCGATAAAAGTTCTAACAAGCATTTAATGGTAGTATGTTCTTCTTGAATTTTTTTTGCAATTTGTTCCCCCTTAGGAGTAAGGGTTACGGGAGAATATTTTTGGTAATTAATTAATCCAAGCCGTTTTAGTTTTTTTAACATACCTGACACACTTGGAGGAGTGACTCGAAGATTATTTGCAATTTCCTTAGTTTGTGCGAAACCTTGTGTTTGAGTGATATTGTAAATTGCTTCTAAGTAATCTTCCACATTGCGAGTGAAATTCATTTTAGTATCTCCTAAATAATTTAGTTATATTTATTAAAATTAGTTATTCCAAATATAAAATTTTCGTTTTCGTTTAGGACTAAAAAAAAAGAAAATGAAAAGTAGTCGTCTATTTAAACATGTTAAATACTTACATTATATTTTAAAAAAGTTAGAAATAGTCATAAATTCCTAAATTTCATTCGAAATCTTTATAAAGTCCTTTATTTCCTATTTAAGATAGGGAATAGAATGGTAGCAATAAGAAAATTGAGTGAAATACAGCCTGGCGAGAAAGGAAAGATCATAGATATTACTGGCGAAAGAACCTATGTGAAAAGGTTGAATGATATGGGATTACTCAAAGGGACCGTAGTTGAAATGGTTAGAAATGCACCGTTAGGAGATCCTATGGAAATTATTGTTCGTGATTACAAATTGACTTTACGGAAAGCCGAAGTAGATGGTGTAATAATTGAGATTGAATAATATTGAGGCATTATAGAATGAATGAAATAACCATTGCGTTAATTGGAAATCCAAATGTGGGAAAAACGGTTATCTTTAATAATTTAACAGGGGCGAAACAACATGTTGCAAATTGGCCTGGAGTGACCGTTGAAAAAAAGACCGGAAGCTATACGCATAGGGGTGTAAAAATTAGTGTCGTAGATCTTCCTGGAACTTATAGTTTAACATCGAATAGCATTGATGAGAAGATTGCACGTAATTTCATTATTGAAGAAAAGCCAGACGTAGTTGTAGATATTGTTGATGGCACTGTACTTGAACGAAATCTTTACCTAACTTTATTACTTATTGAGTTGGGAGCAAATGTATTAGTCGCATTAAACATGTTTGATGCAGTTCAGCAAAGTGGTATCCAAATTGATGTCAAAAAATTAGAAGAACTATTAGGAATTCCAGTTATTCCGACCATAGCTACTAAAAATATAGGTATGAATGAATTAAAAGATAAAATCCTTGAACTTGCGAAAAATAGGGTGCACATTAAGAAAGAACTTATTGGGTTCTCTCCTAAGATCGAGGTTATTATCGTAAAAATTATGAAAATTCTTAAAGAAGTTGCAGAATTAAGTAAGACATATTCTCCTCGGTGGATTGCTGTTAAAATTTTAGAGGAAGATCAAGAAGTTCTTGAAAAGATACCGAGTGACATAATGGAGAAGATTAATGAGGTAATCGAAAATGCATCAAGAAATTGAAAAATTAGGAATGCAAATTATCGAAGAAAGATATAAGAAAATAGAAAATATTATAAAAGAGGTCCAAAAAAAACCAAAAGATCGCTTAACGTGGTCTGATATACTCGATCATGTCTTCTTGAACAAATGGCTTGGGATTCCCATTTTTCTCGTTATTCTATGGGCAATGTTTCAGTTTATTTTCACAGTGGCAACTCCGCTCATGGAGCTAATTGGAATGGGATTTGAAGCAGCAGCTGAAGCAATAAATAGTGCCTTTGCAGGTGCTGGAACTGGTGAGCAGATTTTTGGTTCATTCCTTGCGGATGGGATAGTCGGTGGAATTGGCTTTTTATTATCATTTGTCCCTTTAATATTCTTTCTATTTATCTTTCTCTCGCTTTTAGAAGATAGTGGCTATATGAGCCGGGCAGCATTTGTAATGGATCGCGCAATGGTTAAAGTAGGCTTACACGGGAAATCTTTCGTGCCCATGTTAATGGGATTTGGTTGTAATATCCCTGCAATTATGGCTACGCGAACTATTCCTGATGATACTGATAGAAAAATTACTATTTTAGTGAATCCTTTAATGTCTTGTGGTGCGAGATTACCTATATATACCTGGATAGCTGCTGCATTTTTCCCACTGATTGCAGGCACTGTGATCTTTTCGATCTATCTTTTAGGTATTGTACTGGCAATTTTTATGGCTCTAATTTTCCGGAAATTACTTTTCAAATCGAAACCACCAGCCCCCTTTATTATGGAACTTCCCCCTTACCGAGCACCGACCCTTAAAAGTACCAGTATTCATATGTGGGAACGAGGTGTTCAATATTTAAAGCGAGTTTTTACAATTCTTCTATTTGGATCTATCATTATCTGGGCTCTTACTCATTTGCCATGGGATGCATATGTTGCAGGTAATATGGAGCAGACCATTGCAGGTATTATAGGGGGAAGTCTCGCACCGATTTTTTATCCACTTGGATTTAGTGCAGTTGAATCAGTAGCATGGATCATTGGTACCGCATTAATTTTCGGTTTTCTCGCCAAAGAATTAGTAGCAGAAGTAATTGGGGTCACAATCGGAATTTCAGCGGCAACACTTTTTATCAATCCATTAATTGCCTACTCTTTTATGGCGTTTACCCTTATTTATGTACCATGTATGGGATGTATGGGGATCTTAAAATCAGAACTCGGTTCAAAGAAATGGCTTGCGTTTTCCATGACTTATGGATTTTTTCTCGCTTATCTAGTGAGTTTTCTTATATCAGGAATTGCATTTCTTGGAGGAGCACTTTAACATGGCAGCGAGCGGAATTCACTATAAAGATTCCACAAAAAAATATATGGCAATATATTGTCTAATTCTGGGAGTTATTAATATTGGAATTGGAATGATTCAAGTGATAGGTGATATAATGGCAATAGGAGGCATCGATCCTAGACTACCTGTAATCATGCCACCTGATTTTTTCGGTGGAATTTGTCTAATAGTAATAGGGCTGGTCTTTTTGCTGGGAGTACCCCCTCTTTTGAACAAAGATGATAAAGGTGTTGCATTTCTAGTAGGTGGCGTGATACTTGCACTTATGCTCGGGATTATATATCTTATGGTTATGGGATCGGATGGAATAATGTACCTCATAGGGAGCGAAGATTTCGAAACTTGGGTTCCTTTAGATGATTTTGTGCCCGCCTTATGGGTATCATTTTTTTCAATTCCTGGAGCCTTCGTTGCCTGGAAAATCCGGAATATCAAATAAGGTATATTTTTTTCGAGAAAAATGATTTTTATAAAAAAGAAAGAGATAGAACATTATCTTAAAATAATTTATATTACTTCACGTTGCTGTTTCGCTGAAAATGAGGATCTCTCTTTGCTTTTATCAAAAACACAAGAAGAGATTTCAAAAGATTTAATTCAATTATCAAAAGAGGGTTATATACGTATTGTTGATTCATATCCTGTCTTAACAGATAAGGGATTAGA
>SUPS01000030.1 GCA_005191415.1 Candidatus Helarchaeota ASGARD archaeon Hel_GB_A | reverse complement strand
GGGATTACGCAACCTTCTGTTAGCTATTACTTACATGGAGAGCGTGGAGGAAAAACAATCAACCTTATAAAGGAAACAAAGAAAATTTATGATACAATTCTTGAATTAGCCGCAAAACTTGTGGATTCAAATATTACAACCCAGGATTTATTAAAAGAAATCTGTTCTATTTGTCTAGAAATTCGTCCTATTTTTATTGAGAAAGTATGTCCTGAGAAATTTAAATTTCTAAAGGATTGGAATGTCTGTTTCGCGGAGCAATAGAAAAATCGAGGGGACATTATGGAGCAATCTTTTCCAAAACAGATTCAACGATTACAAGAAGAAATCATCAAATTAAAGGAAAAAGAGGACATTTTTCTTATGGCACATTATTATCAGCGTCCAGAAATTCAAGCAATCGCAGACGTGCTCGGGGATAGTCTAGGACTTTCACGAATCGCACAGCAAAAAGCAAAGTCAGATATAATCATCTTTGCAGGAGTTACATTTATGGCTGAAACTGCATCAATCCTAAATCCTAATAAAACAGTCTATATTCCAGATAAGGCGGCAAAATGTCCTATGGCAGCTATGTGTCCAGCAAAGGCGGTTCAATCATTAAAAGCTCAATATGACCTGCCCGTTGTCCTTTATGTCAATACATTAGCGGAAGCAAAAGCTCATGCAGATATTATGTGTACCTCTGCTAATGCGGTAGAGATTTGTAGAAGTTTAAATTCGGACTCAATTATCTTTGGACCTGATTGGAATTTAGGTTGGCATGTGAATTGGAAGTCTGGATTGGAGATTATTCCAGTCCCAGAGCATGGCTATTGCTATGTTCATAAAAAATTTGAAGTAGAAGATTTTCTGAAGTTAAAGAAACAATATCCTAAGGCGTTAATTACTGTTCATCCTGAATGCAACCCAGAAGTTCAAAAGATGGCTGATCACGTAGGATCAACTGCAGGCATTAAAAAATTCATTAAAAATTCAGATGCGTCTGATTTCATCATAGGAACCGAAATAGGGTTAGGATTTGCGATCCACCAGGAAACCGCTGGACAAAAAAGGCTCCATTTTGCCCGCGATGATGCCATTTGTCAAGCCATGAAATGTATAACGTTGGAAAAGATTCGGGAAATACTTATAAAATTTCCTAAAGAGAATGTAATCAAAGTACCAGAAGAAATAGCAAATGCGGCACGAAAAGGAATAGTAAAAATGTTAGAGCTCAGCTAAAGCCCTTTCCAATCTTCTTCTTTCGGTTTTTCTAATAGCTCTGCATACTTATTATAGATTCTTCCTAAGATTCCTGCGATTAGCAGTGAATACCATCCAAATGAGAGCCCCCACGAGGGACCATAGAGAATTGTGACATAATTTGAATAACCAGAGAGATTAAATTCAGGGAGAAATGAAAACAGGATAGTTAAGGCGAAAAGAATTATTGCAATCCAAAGTGAAGCGGTTCCTGGAGAAGGTTCTTTCCAATCGTGCATTACAAGATTCCAAACTCGTTTGGCTAATTTAAAAATAATCATACTTAGAAGAAAGAGAATTAAAGCAGAAGGGAAAATATATTGTGGAAAGATCATATATTGGAAAAAAATATCCCAATGGTAGAGCGGGAGGGGAGAGCTCGCGAATTTGATTCGCCAAAGTGAAAGAAAACGATAGTTAACTGCTGTATAATCCGTCCAAAATGGAAAAAACAATGATAACAACATAAAAATAAGAGCACTATATCCAATAATGATTAAAATCCATCGTTTAATAGTTAACTTTTCTTCCTCTTCTTTTGGTGCAATAATTTTTGCAGATTCTTTAGATGTAGGGGCAGGTTCGGATAGAAGTTCAGTCGATTCTTCTGCAGCCATTCATTCCACCATATTTCGTTATCTAACTTTTACTCTTCATTCAGTTTAAGTTTTTGGTTTTTCAAAATCAGATGATATAAACTATTTGAAAACAACTTTTATTGCTGACAATTTTTAGCAAAGTAGAATTTTTTAAATACATATAACTTTTTATACATCTCAGCAATTCGAGAGCTTATCGAAGAGAAATTGGCGAATGAAAGTAATATGTGGGAACCTTTGTATTTTCCATTGAAACTTCAATGGAGAAATGAGAAAGAAAAAAAATTATGAAATTAAACGAGTGAAATTTTTAGTTTTTACTTTGAATTCATCGGCTAACTTGGCATTTTTCTTATAAAGCCATTTATAAATATCGAAGTAAATACGTCTTATTCCTTTTTCAGGGAGGTTTTTTTGTTCCCAAATCCTCATTTCCTCCCGAATATCTTCGGTGATGGGATTTTCACAAATTATTCCATAATTATTACAGGTTTCAATTAATTTCTTATCATCTGTCGCAATGATGGAAATCCCAAGGTCAATTCCGATTTGTAATAGAATAGAATCATTTGTATCAATTTGATGGATTAATGCTTTTTCTAACGAAGATAGAACCAAGTTTTTGTCTAAAGTTATTATAATGATAGGAGTTTTTGAAATTTTTCGTATTTTTTGTAAAATTTGTGATGCTTCTTGTCCATACACATTTATTAATACATAATACGTTTCGATAAAGGTTATTGGTGAAGTTACCCATTCAAATTTATTTTCACATGATAGGATAACTGCTTCACAAACATCTGAAGCAGGATGATCTTCTAAAAGAGAATAGATTAAAATATTTGAATCCAAAATTTTCTTTAATTCCACCAAATCATATCCATAATTTGTCAAGGTTTTCTTCTGACAAATCTAATTTTTTAACGTTATTCCAGTTGATTTTAAATTTACTTTTAAAAATCTCGTTCCACGTTATTTCAGTTTTTGGTTTTATTAAGATGCCCTCTTTTACCACCTCTATTTCCACTTCCCCCCTAAGTCTTTTCTTCTCGCGAATTTCTTTTGGAATTATGATCCGACCTTGCTCATCTATCTTCACCATTACCATCACCATCACCACAATATCTAATAAAAATTGATATTTAAAGGTTAAGATCACCTTCTCCCAACTATCACCAAAGTTTTTTTATTTCCCCTTTTTTTTAAAAGAGCCTTTTTCCAGGAATTGGATAATTTACTGCCTTTTATAATGATTTCAGCTTCTTTAAAAGAAAAATGCTAGTTGTTCACAACTTTTGAAACCTTTAGGTCGAATATAATAGTATTCTCAATAGAATTTTAGGATCTTATCCTCGATACTGAGAAGATTCCAAGATAACATTCATTTCCTGGGTTAACATCTCACTTGGTTTTCTATATTTCCGAATTTTGGATTCAAATCCTTCAATCTTGCGTTTAATTTTTGTTTGTAGTAGCGTGAGAACGAATTAAGAAAGGTGAGAACTTAAAAAAGTAGAATGAGGAATTTAATAGGATGATAGGTGACGAGATTTGCGTGAAGATGCATTAGTTGCATTGTATCATGAAGGGATACCAAAAGAGGTGCCGATGTACGATATTAAGATAGATGATTATGTCATTCAAACAATTATGCAAACGAAGAAGGTGGATGTTGAGGTGGAATTAGCTTGTCTGCGGAAGCTTGGATTTGCAATGGTCACGGCGCACCCAAAAAATGTTGGAGGAACGAAGATTGAGAGAGATAATAACGGGTATATCGATGAATGGGGGCGGATATATCGGTATATTGATGGAATGAAATTTTATGCAGGAGGGACTTTGAAGGAGGAAGATTTAGATTCTAAGGAGTGGGATCCAGAGATAGAATTTCGTTATAGCAATATAAAAGAAGTTTTAGCGAGGGCAGATGATTTTGCGGTGATAGGGAGGGTAGGAGGGACTTTTGAACGGGCGCTTTTAGCTGTTGGGCCAGAAAGATTCTTTTTATATGTATATGATCGCCCAAAATTCATTCAAAAGTTGCTCGATAAAATAAATAAATTTTGGATAGAGGTAGGCAAACGCGAAATTGAGTTAGGGGTAGATGCCATTTTAATTACAGATGATCTCGCCTATCATAGCGGGCCGTATCTCTCCCAAGAGCATATGGATCGATTTATTTGGCCAACTTTTAGAAAAAGGGTAAAAGCTTTTCAGCGAGTGCCTGTAATCCTGCATACAGATGGAAACATAAATAGTCTATTAGATACAATTGTCGAAGTGGGAATTCAAGGGATTCATAGTTTGGAACCGACGGCTAGGATGGATATTGGAAAAGTCAAAAAGCAATATGGGGATAAGCTCGTATTACTTGGGAATATAGATTGTGGGGAGCTCTTGACACAGGGGACTGTCCAGGAAGTAGAGCTAACGGTTAAAGACACAATTTCTAAAGCTGCCCCTGGTGGGGGGTATTTTTTAAGCACGTCAAATGGGATTCATCGAGGAGTAAAAATAGCGAACCTCTGGGCGATGTGTCGTGCTTGTAAAAAATATGGGAAATATCCCATAGCAATTTAAATATATATGAATGATGAAGGTTGCAAACATGAAAGTGATTAGAGTTGCAGCGATTCAATTTCGAATTGAAATAGAGTCATCTCGAGAGCGGATACTAGAACGCGCGAAAAAATTGATAGGGGAGGCGGCAAAAGAAGAAGTACAAATTGTTTGTCTTCCAGAACGGTGGAATTATCGGAAAGGGAATGTGGAAGATAATTTAGAGCCTGTAAATGGTCCAACTATGGGGTTTTTAGAAAAAATCTCTGAAGAATATGGGATATATCTCATTGGAGGGGCTATTTGGGTCTTCAACGAAAATAAGACGGAGAATCATATAATTGCCGGTATTTTTAATCCGAAAGGTGAGATATTAAGTATTCAACAAAAATTGCATCTCTATCTCTATGAAAAATCATTCTTTAGCCCAGGGAAAAATTTAAATGTTGTTGATACAGAATTGGGAAAAATAGGGGTAGCAATCTGTTTTGATATGACATTTCCAGAAGTTGCCCGCTTTTATGCCCTGGAAGGAGTAGATTTAATCTTTTCGCCTGTTCTAATCCGAGATGATGGGATAGAAAATTGGCATATATATTTAAAGGCACGGGCTCTTGAGAATAGAATGCCTATTTGTGCGGTAAATTGTGTTGGAGGGTTCAACGATAAAAAATTTCCAGGTCAAAGCCTAATCATTGATTTTAAAAAAGGACATGAGACCCCTTCAAAATTACAGGTTCGAGAAGGGGTACCTTATAAAGAGCAAGTATTGATAGCTACAGTAGATTTAGCTACAGCTCGAAAATTGAGAAAAAAACGTCTAGCGGAACGATTGGAAATAGATAATCGAATTTTAGGAAAAAATAAAAAATAAAAATATTAAGAAAATTGGGATATTCTCTCTATTTATGATCCGTTTTTTCATTCGTTATTTCCGTAGAGAGAAATTCCATTCCTTCGCCGATCTCATCTTCCAAATCTTCAATCGATTCGATTAATTTTTCGAGTTCAGGGTCATATTTTCGGAGAGAAGTGGTGACATCCCATAGATCTTCGCTTAAAGTTTTACCTTCTTGGAGAAGGAAGATTAATCCTTTCTCGAACAACCGAATTAAGGAAATAAGAACTTCATATTCAGGTATTTCGAGTTCTTTTGAAATTTCTTTGAGAGACATTCCGACATATTTTCGTTTTGAGAGTATATAAAAGACTTGTCCATCCCGACTTCCGATAGGAGGTAATTTTTTAGCTTTACTTATTTTCTTTAGGAGAGTACCTCCATCCGTTCGATATTCGCCATCCCAACTCTTTTTTGTTTTTCCTACGGGTTTTTTCACTTTTTTAGCTTTTTTGAATTTTTTAGGTTCTTCGATACTTTCTTTAGAAAGGGGAGGCGCTATGATCTCAACCCGTTTCTTTCGGATGGGTTTCCGGGGTGGTTCAATTTTCTTCCAGAATCGTTTGTTTCCGACTCTCTTTCGCAACTCTCTCTTTCGTTGGCGGTTCATATCCCAAGGATTCAAATAGCCTAAGGCAGTTTTGAAAGTATCCCAGGCATGTTTTAACGGATCAAGAACCATATGCTCAAGGGTATTTAAAAGCCAGATGAGTCGCGATTTTTTGTTAATACCTCTCCAAAATCGTAGGAGTAATACGGTGGAAATAAAGTCACCGATTAGCTTCCAACTTATAATTTTCTCACTCATAAGTTCTAATTGATTTTTAGTTAAATTCTCATTATGAATTCGATACCGAATTCTTTTCAGCTCGTAATATTGATTTTCAGTCATAATATTGGCTTTCACTAGAGTTTGCCAACTCTTTTCGCGCCTTTTCAGCCATTTAATGATCTTTTTTGAGGCGGCTTTTTTCACTTCATTCTGCTCACGTTGTTGTAAATAACCGAAACCACTAACCGCAACTATCGCAACGACCATAAAGGACCAAAATACAGGGCTCGTAAGTAGCAGGTATAATAGATTCTTAGGTTCGACTTCACCAGTAATATTAGGAGTAGGAGTAGCCGTGACAAGGAAGGTAGGATGCGTTTTTGAATAAGTAATAACAGAACTTACGCCTGGTATAGTAATTCCAGGTAACTCGATAGAAATATCGATCCAAGGTTCAATAGAAAGATCGTTTGGATTGATATAAGAAGTATTTATTTTAATTCTTAATTCGCGTCCTAGCCAATCAACAGTTACAAATTTTTTCTCTAATTCTTCGACTTTTAAGAAGGGGCTAAAGATTAGTTTACCATTTGTATAGTTCAGTCCAAGTTGGGCAAGAGTAATGTTGTATATATCGTTATGTTGAAGATCAACATAGTGAGTTCCATTCCATCCTTCTATAGAGATTCGATCAAGAGGCAAGGGCTGTCCATTTAAGGTCATATTTAATGCGAAATATTGCACGGTGATGGGTTGTTCTTCATAATTTCGGATTTTGTATTGAATATATTTTGCATTCGTGTCATCCGTGATGATGGGGTAAAGTTTGTAGTCAATCGTATCTTTATCCGTATATCGAACTTCATAAAGTCCTGTGAAGGCGTGTTGGGCAGATGTTACTTGTTTCATGTCCTGAAGTCTTTGAATTAAAGTAATCTCAAATTCGAGCATATTAAGTAGCCCAAGACCGTTAAAAGGAATATCAATTGCAGTTAAATTGATATTACTCAAGCTAAAGCCACCCGTTCCAATGCTCCCCATACCTCCTAAACCAGTAGTGCTGCTACTGGTGCTACCAGTTTCGCCTAGATCGCCCATAGTTCCAAGCATATCAAAACTTATTGGTAATTGGAAATTGGCTAAGGCAGCTAAGTCCTCAGTAGTTCCCGTAAGGGAAATGCCATAAAGATCCATCATGTCACTAAATGGATCGGGTAGGTTATAGAGTAATTGAATAGTATCATTGGTCCGAATGAATTGAAACGTAATTATTCTTTCACCTAATTCTGTAATCCAGTATTGTTGTAGTTCGGTACCATTTAATACTAAGACATAGTTATTTGGCATCCCAAACGCAAAATCTTTCAGCCCTTCTTGTGTTATTTCATCGAAAGAAATCTGCGTAACACCTCGAGGAATAGAAACGTTAAATAAGAGCGATCCCGAACTATTGAAGACATAAAGGCGGTTGTTTATAGTTGTAACCGCAATTTCATCGTATGAATCGCTTAAATAGTTAATGGGAGATATTACATTAAATGGATAGGTGGATGTGAAATTCCATAATAAATTCGGAGTAGGGGTAAAAGTAATGGCAGAAATATTATGGCTGATGATCTCGCCTGTATGTAAAATTAGGTCATCGTATCCATCACCTGTCAAATTTGCAATATAAATGCCTCTAATGAATGAATCAGTAGATGCATTTAGAAGAAGCGACCCTTGGAGCCCATCAAGAAGGACATAATACTGTTTTTCCGTGCTATAAAGAAATTCTTTCTTCGAATCACCTAAGAAGTTTCCAATAACGAGGTGGGTCGGACGTTCTTCCGTAATATAGTCCCAGAGGATAGTTCCATTTAAGCCATTGAGGGCATAAATCATATATTTAGATGTGGTTATGCCTAAGTCATAGAAGCCATCCCCCGTAAGATCACTTACAACTATAGCTTTTATATCTCCTTTCAAGGTTCGATTCCAGCATAATTGTCCCGCAGATGTATAGACAGTCAAATTATTGTCATTACCTATAATAAATTCAGGATCCTTATTTCCAGTTAGATTTCCGAAGAGTAAATAATCAATAGTCACTCCTATAGAGAAGTTCGAGATTATAGCTTTACTGCTATTAATTATATAGAGGTAGCCTTTATCAGTTCCAAATAAAATTTCAGGGGTTGAGTTCCCTGTGACATCAGCTAAATAAATGTTGATAATAGAGCCCTTTGCAGAAAAATTCCAAATTTGATTACCTGAACTACCATTGAGTAAGTAAATACGACCATCATTGGAACCCACGATTATGTCCTTTATACCATCTCCGGTCATATCCTCGGTTTTGAGTGCAGTGATCATCAATCCAGTTGTCCATTTTTCCCACATGGTAGTATTTGGAAGGATTTCTACCCCGTCACCTACTAAATAAAAGTCCAACATTGTTAAGTTGTAAGGATATGGTAAAATTTCGTGGGTAAAATTCAAATAATCAAGATCTAATGCGATAGGATTCGTAGTCCGCGGAATGATACGTAATTCGACACGTTTTATAATCTCAGGATTGAATGATTTGTCATAATATTCCCAATACTCCGTAGATCTTAGATCATAACTGAATTCATACCATGTATTTGCTGTAAATTCAGACATCGTGTGGTCTTGTATTGCATAAACTTCATCACCAGTTGTATTTTCGCTCACTACGACTACTGAAACAATTGGATTCGTATCATTTATCTTGAAGCTATACTTGATATGAAATGCAGGAATGCTATAATTTAAGGGTCTTCGCAAGACTACATCTTTTGTATTCACATCACCAAATGCTTTGAATTCAAATCGTTTATATTCAGGCCATTCCTCAATGTTTGTCTGAATTACTTCATTTACAATTTCGGAAGTCCAATTCCAATCACTCATATGCCCGTTTTCTGCGGACTTACCTAATCCTAATCCTCCCATCATTGAAGTCATATTCATTCCTCCAGTCATATTGCCTAGATCAAGCGGGATGGTAATATTCAGTAATTGACGAATTCGAGGGACAGGATCAAGATAAATTTTTAAAGCAGTCCAAAACCCGAATTTGTCAAGGAGTTCCATCTGTTCGTTATTAATAGGCAGATTGAGTGAAGATGTATCAGGCAATAGATTAGAAAATAGATTCCCAAAGGGTGATTTGAATTGTTCTTCCATTTCCGTAAAGGTATCCAGCAAACCAGATATTCCTTGGAAGCCAGTTTCTAAAGTAATAGGAGTAGTTAAATCCCATGGACTAGAACCTAGTAAAGTTGTATTAAATAAGGCTCTGGTTTCATTGGAAAATGAGGAATCAAGTAAGAGCATCATGGTAGCTAATGAGCGGGTTAGATTGCCAAGTGTCCACCAGATAGCAGATCTGCCAACTTGAAGCATATCTAAGATCCATGTGTAAAAGCCAGGGAGATCGGAGCCAGGGGATCCTGAAGGATGATATCCAGGTGGAAATATTTCGTCCATAAGAACAGGATGCCCGAAATAATTATCAATCGCCTCAAAAATAGGACGATCTCCGGGAACATTATTTAATTCAAATTCATAATGCCGCGATAGATTTAGAGAAACGATTTGGATTCCTAGCACATTAATCGGCATTGTAAGATTTATCACATCAATAAGCGTATAAAAATCAGTGGTATTATCAGGATTTCTGATTACCGTGGCATTAATGAAGATAGAATAGTCATTGATTGTGTCGGTTATATTAATTATGGCGGGACTACCCATAAGTTCGATTATTTGTGCCCCAAATGAAGCAACAATCCGACGCTCAATATCTTCCAGGTATTTAATTGTGAGTGGAATACTCATATACGGCACACCTAAACCGATCACGGAGCCATTTGACCAATAACCTTCGGTATAAACGCCCTCGCTAATGCCGAGGATTGTCCGAAACATGGCTCGAACATCATCCCATATATCGTAATCATTCACAATATCGCTATAAAATGTGGAATTTACATCCTCATACATATTATAGAGGGAGGATCGCGCCATGTCAAGCTCGATTAAAGCCATTAATAGAGAATTAAGTAGAGAATAATTGATCATTTGAAGCATACCTATTTGAACTTGAATATCATTAAGTAACATTTGGAGAAGTCCAGCCATTCCTTGCAGTTCTTCAATCATCGACATTAATGTAAGTCCTGCCCAGTAGGCTTGTTGGGCTGCCAACAAACCGAGTAACCCCGATAAACCATCAAAAAGTGAACCCATAAGATCTGAACTTTGAATAAGATCAAAACGGAGAGGTTGAAGCTCAATGATGCCCCAACCGCCACCTTTACGGATAACAGTTGTCCAATTAATTTCATAAGTATCTCCGAAAGCAGCCCATGAGACCTGCTGAATTGGGCCAATGATATTCGACATAATAGGCGCGGGATCGAATATTGGTTCATCGATATCCCGATCTTCTTCCTCTTCTTCATAAGGCAGCATAAGGGTCACGAGACATAGAGTAGCTGGCTTCACGGTTTCGGAAGTAGAAAATAATCCTTGCTGAATATTACGGACACGAATGATATTCGAAACGCGTGAGCCTACACTCGCATTGATTGCATTAAGTTCGGGATCAACATCTACCAAAGACCCATTAATATAATATTCAGTTTCTACGGTAATTGGGATTGGTCTATAGCTCACAATAGAGTATCCATATTTCGCACGAGATCTGGCTTTAACTGGAATATTTGACCATTTAAGGATCGCAACTCCAAAATCTTCATCGCTACTTATAACTTCATACTCTAAAGTTTCATTAAATGTGCCTTTTTGAAACTTGATGGTATCCAGATCACAATATTCTGCGCGATCTATTAAATCGAAACTACAATTCTCATCGCCATCGTTATCGAAGATAAAATTTACCGTAACGCGTTCAGTTTTGATAGAGCCATTTGGAAAGAGATCAATCGTGACAGTCTCGCTTTTCGTGACTGTCAGTTCGGTAGGGGGGTTATAAATGATAGGGGAACTATTGGAAGCAAAATCAATAGTAGGATGGGAATCAATTGTATCTGAAGTTGATCCATAGAGAAGTGAAGTCAAATTAATTTGAACAAAGCTATTGATAAACATAACTGATATTATAATTGCCAGAATACCATAACTAAACATTTTATTTCTATTTTTCATCGTCTTTCACCCTTTCTTCTTCACCTTCATTTTTTAAGCATTTATATAATTAACCAACCACCGAGTCTTTTTTCGTAAATCTTCAATCATAGAAGCATACTGCTCTTTAATTTTTCTAAAAAGTAAGGGATCAATCTCATTTCGCCGTTGATTAAAGATCAGAAGATCCCGTTTTAGAATCTCAATTTGCTTTCTTAAAAATCGGAGACGCGCCAATTCGCGTTCTTTATTGATTTTCATTTCACCTATTAAGGAATCATCGGGAGGCGCGACTCCTTTTGGGCGATCCTTGGCAATTCGCCCATCTATCACATAAATTACGCGTTCAGCAATACCCGCGACAGCAGGATCATGAGTTACAATAATAAAGGTCTGCCCTTCTTCCCTATTTAACCGTTTCATCAATTGTAATATTTCAATTCCTGTGATCCTATCAAGATTACCCGAAGGTTCGTCTGCTAATACAATAGCAGGTTGATTCGCAAATGCCCGAGCAATAGCAACCCGTTGTTGTTGCCCTCCAGATAACTCTGCAGGGCGATGATAAAGCCGATCACCCAACCCCACAAGATTTAATAATTCTTTCGCACGTTCTCGTGCTTCACGAGCCGATAATTCACCAGCAAAGAGCATAGGTAACTCAATATTCTCAATTGCAGTTAATAGAGGTACTAAATTGAAAAATTGAAAAATAAATCCTATCTTTTTGCATCTAGTTTCTGAAATCTCCCCTTCACTGAAATCTGTAATATCGACGCCATCTACGATTACCCGTCCTGAAGTAGGTAAGTCTAAAGCGCCAATCATATTGAGTAAGGTCGTCTTCCCTGAACCAGAAGGGCCCATAATACATGAAAATTCTTGTTCGCGAATTGTTAAATTTACATTTCGTAATGCATGAACCTTGACTTCACCTAAATCATACACTTTTGATAAATTCTTCAGGACTACAATCGGTTTTGTCATTTTATTCACCTATAATTAAACTGTCGAAGACACATCATCTTCGGATTCTAGGAGGGGAGTTTCTTCTTTCTCTTGTTTATGATGGTCTAATTTTTCATTTAGTATCTCGAACCATTTCGAATTTTTTGTGGTGCGGCTTACTTTCCGATAATTCACGAAAAGATAAATTTTTTGGAGTACATCTTCGTCATTATGTTTAATATACTCTATAATAAGAGGCTTTACACGAGGGGAATATCTCCTTTTATAACACTCATCAAACCGATACTCAACCCTTCTAAGATCCTTAAGAAAAAAGTCGATCGTAAAAGGACGGGTGTTTTGATCTTTTCCAATAAAATAAAAATAATTTTCTTTTCTGTCTAATAAGACCGCCCCTTTATGGGTATAGAGGGGATATCCAATCTTCCACAATTCCTGAAATATGTTTTCACTTTGAATAAAATTTGGTTCTAAAAGATACGTATCATCATGTAAAATATAATCAAAATTTTCAACTTTTATTAGACTAAATATTAAATTATAAGCATGGGAGGCAATCTCACTACCTTTCTCCGTTAATTTATAATACACTTCTCTTCCCGTTTTAGTAGAAGAAGCTAAATCAGCATTAGATAGCCCTTTACATAAAGTTGAAATCCAACTTTTATTTCCCCCTAGGATGGTATGAATATCTGAAACCCGTAATCCTTCATCTTCATCAATCAGAGTGATCATCACGAAAAAATCCTTTGAAATGAGCGTATTGCATAGTTTAGATGCCTTTGCTAATTTTAAAATACATTTCGTTACAAACACTTTATTACCTCATTCATACCTTAAAGCGACCACCGGCTTGACAGAGGCAGCTTGGTAGGACGGGTAGAAGCCCGAGGCGAGCCCAATACCGACTGCAAGGAGCATTCCAGTGATGAAGATCCAGGGGGCGAAAGAATGTGGCATCTCATATCCATAGAGGGATACCATGAGGTTTTCTAAACCTAGAATTCCAAGTACTGCGATTAAAATGCCTAAAACACCTCCAATAAGGGAGATTAAGAAGGATTCTGTGAGAAAGATTGTTAAGACATGAGACCGTTTTGCTCCAATGGCTTTTAGAATTCCAATTTCCCGGGTACG
Source organism: Candidatus Helarchaeota ASGARD archaeon Hel_GB_A (assembly GCA_005191415.1). GTDB lineage: Archaea > Asgardarchaeota > Lokiarchaeia > Helarchaeales > HEL-GB-A > HEL-GB-A. The sequence goes on along the minus strand of SUPS01000030.1, from coordinate 9,494 downwards.
TTCGAGGACAGACATCATAGTAGTGTTCATAATCATGAGTGCGCCTACAACAAGGGAGATTGCGGATAGAGCCAGCAAAACGCCATTAATAATGCCGATTACTTGGTTCATCATTGCCAGAATTTCTTCTTCGGTGATAACTTCGGCTTCAGGGTATACTTCAGTAATTGCTTCTGAAACTGCTTGGGCATCTGCCCCTTCATCTAAGCCGACTAAGAAGACCAGCACATTAGTTGTTAATAAAATTTCTTGCATTGTTTCTAGAGTTGTGTAAGCGATGCCCCCAATCGGTATCATAACACTGCCACTACTACTTAGAGCTTCTACGATGCCTACTACTTTCAACTCGATGAAAGTTCCTGTAATACCGGAAGTGGCAATAAAGGTATCATTAATTTTTAGGCCTAAAGTTTTCTGAAGTGCCTCATCAATGACACAGGGGTGATATATTTCTAATTGTGCGGCTTGTTCTAAACTCATTCCTTCAATAGTCTTGAGTCCAAGTAAAAATTCGACATGTTGTGGTTCGATACCCGTAAGCATTACTGTTTCCCCACCGCTAACGGAAACAAAATCTTCAATAACCCCGACCGTGTAATTTATCCCTTGGATTTGTTCAAGGTATTCACCGACCGACTTGGGGATACTGGGGCGGGTCGAGGAAATTTTACTCATAACAATCATACTAGCGCCTGCAAACTGGTTAAGGATATTGTAAATTCGTGTACGCATTCCAATTCCAATCGACATAAGAGCTGTAAAAGTAGTAATCCCAATCATGATGCCGATAACGGTTAAAAATGTCCGAAAGCTACGATGACGCATACTACGTATAGCTAAGAGTAGAGAATATTTAAAAACCCGCAGTTGATGCTTCAGTCCTGATTTCCAGCCCATTAAGAACCAGCTCAATAGGAAAACGATGGTGCTGTTTTTTTAATTTCTATTATACCACAGTAACGGCACTATATAACTTTTTTTAAAATAGAAAAAAAGGAGAAGAAAAGGAGAAATAGAAGCAGGAAAAAAAAGAAAGATTTATTTCAAGCAAAATATTTACTTTGGAAATAAATACCAAAAACTATTGAGGTAATTTAGGGTTAATGGATGGTTTTACAATAGTGCATAGAACGTCTTAATATTATACTTCTAATTTTTTCCGATAGAACGCAATGACGGTCAAGAGAATTATAATCAAGCTAGTTCCGAGTAGAGTTCCACTATAGAGAAGGTTTGAGCCATCGAATAACCCCATGCCTTTCAGACTAATGTTACTTAATAAGGGAGCGGCAGAGGCGAGAGGAAATGCATAGGCAAGTACTTGAAGCCAGGGTGCCATATTTTCGACTGGGACAAACATTCCGGAAACTAGGACACTTATTAAGAAGATTCCTAAAAAGTATTGATTTGCCTGAATTTCCGTTGAGGAAATAGTGGAGATTAGAATTCCAAGGGAGATTCCATAGAATCCTACGAGGAGCATAGCAATGAAGAAATCAAAGACAGGTCCTGCTACTTTTAAGCCTATGATAGAATTTACTAAGAAAATAAGAAAGATTTGAAGTGCCATTATTGCGCTGTACGTTATGTATTTGGAAAGGAGGATTTCCGAGCGGGTGGCAGGGGTCATTAACAATCGAGAGAGGGGCGCCTCCTTTACAATTACGAGGAGTGTTAAAATTAAAGTTGCGCCGATTATTAAAAAAGGAACGGAAATAGCAGACATAAAGCCGAGGACATCACTACCACCTTCTCCGGCGCTAAATTCAATATGGGATTCTATTTGAAAGTAGGGTGTAATATTATTCGTCTGTTGGAAGCTTGTAATAACTTTTTGGAGATTATTCATGATAGTTCGGATTTGCATAACATCAGATCCATCAACTATACTTTCTAAGATAGCGGGAAATTGGTAGATAATAGCTTCGGTGAATTCAGAGGGAATGGTTAAAATGGCTTCGACCTCTTTATGAGCGAGATGTTCACGGGCAGATAGCATGCCGTAGGGGGATTCATTGATATTGTAGATATATTTAACATTTGTTAAAGATGAATTTTCTAATGTTTCAATTAATATAGTTGCCCAATGGTTATCAGTTAGGTCTTTAGTAGTTCCATTTGGGAGAGTATAGCTGTAAAGCAAATCGTCATAATTCACAATGGCGACATCGATTGTAGATTCACCCGTTGTCCCGCTCATGACCGCCATGGAGCTAAATGCCGCCATAATGAGAGGAGGGAGGAGAATTGCCATGAAGAGGGCTCTCTTATCCGATTTTAACCAATACAGTTCTTTGATGATCAATTTATAGATGCGTTTGAATGAGACCATGTTATACCTCCATTTTTCTAAAGCGGAATATGATTAAGGCAAGGAGGAGAAGTATACCACAGAAGATAAGCAAGGGTAAGACATGTGGGACGAATTCCAGCCCAAAGCCTCGCAATGTGATATTTTGGAAAAGGGGTAAAATATGTGCGAAGGGTAGGGCATTTGCAATGATGCCGAAGGCAGGGGGCATATCGGAAATGGGGATAAAGGATCCACCGAATAAAGTTAGGAAAATGAAAATACCAATAAATAATTGGTTGGCTTGTGCTTCTGTTGTACAGAAAGTGGAGACAAATAACCCAAGAGAGACGCCACATAACCCTGTTAGGAGTAGAGTGATTAGTACATCTAAAGGTGATCCTAAGATATAAAGCCCAAATGCGATAGCAGTAAAGAACACGACTAAAACTTGCACAGTCATAATGAGAGTATAGCCGATATATTTAGAGAGAATTATATCTCGACGATTGGCTCGGGTCAATAATAAACGAGGTAATGGCATTTCAGTGACTACACTTAGGGATGTTACGTTCATACTTGTCGCTAGAATTATTAATGGAATCATAGTGCCAGCCATATAGTTTAATATTTGATTCCAATCAGATGGCACATCATATTCCATATAAGGAAAGATAAGGACAGTACCACTCCAGTTGCCTTCAATGAGTTTGAATTGCATAAAGGGTTCTGTGAGAGCAAGATAGGGATCATTGAAAGATATTAATCCAGATCCATCTAAATAAACAATTACTATAGGATTAGACCCATTATCAACAGCTTGACTGAAATTTTCAGGAATAATAAAGAGCATTTCGATTTCATCAAACCGTAAAAGGTCATAGGCTTCTTTATAGGCTTGTTGAAATTCCGTTGGAGTGGTTGTGGTATAATTTTTAATGACAGTCATGGTTGTTGGTGACTGAAAAAATGCTTGGACCATATTGGTTCCATGGATACCTGTATCTTGATTAATGATTCCCACAGTATAAGCAATTTCGTATCCGCCGCCAGATGAGAAGCCAAAGATAATGATGGTTATGAGTGGGAAGAGAAATAACATTATAAGTCCTTTTCGGTCTGATTTTATCCGTCCAAATTCTTTGAGGACCAGATTCCAGATTTCTGACATTTTAGTCTTTTACCTCCAGTGATTTAATTCTGAAGTAGTCGATTAATGTAGCTTCACTTTGTTTAATTTCGATTTGTTCCGTACCAAGCGCACGAACTAACAAGTCTTTTATTTTCTTTACTGGTAAATCAGTGAAAATTCGGTAGCGAGAGCCTTTTTTCTCTTCTAAAACAAATTCAATTTCGGGAATTTTTTCAAAGATAGGTAATAAATCAACATAAACTTTCTCAAGCTCTTCTTTTAAAATGACATCGATAGCCCGTCCTCGTCCTGGCAAGTTGGTAATTAATTGGTTTGGTGGTCCAAAATCGATCAATCCTCGTTTACGTCCGAATATAGCAACGCGAGTACAGAATTTACTCTCTTCAGGGTAATGAGTGATAACTATTAAAGTAGTGTTATGAGTTTCCGCTAATTCAATTAAATTAATCCATAATTGTTCTCTGATAATAGGGTCGAGTCCAGATGTGGGCTCATCTAGGACAAAGAGTTTCGGTTGATGAATCATACCCACTGCAATAGATGCGCGCCGACGTTGGCCTCCTGAAAGTTCGGATACCAAATTATCTTTTTTATCTAAAATACCCAAGTCTCTGAGAATCTTGGTGCCTCGTTGAAGTATTTCTTCTTCATTTAGCCCGTATTGCTTTCCGAAATGTAAGAGATTTTCCATCACGGTGAAATTTTCATAGATTTTACTGAGATCTTGGGGTACATATCCAAAAAGAGGTTTTAGACGTTTTCTATCCTTTCTAACATCAAATCCATAAATTTTGATATCCCCTATTGAACTCCTAGTGCCTAATAAACTTTTTACAAATGTTGATTTACCAGCCCCACTTTCACCAATTACTCCAAGAACTTCCCCGTCTTGTAAAGTCATACTAACATCCTCTAAAATAACCTTTTTCCCGACTTTTATTGTGAGTCCTTGCACATGAACTGCGGGGTATTCTTCGAGATTTGGATGGGTTCGGTTTATGCCACCAATGGGCTTTATTCGGTATTTATTCACGAGTTTGATTACTCCAAAGGTTCCAAAGGCAACAAGTATGATGATAAAAAGCCAAAATACAGTTTGAATCCATGGATCGGGATCAAAAGACCGATCAATATTCAATTCGCCTATGATATTAATGAAATAAGGGGAATTCCGTAAATCTGATCCAAAATCAGGAGCATCGCCGTACCCAGCGGTATAATTATCCTTGCAGCTAAGGAACCAATCCATTGCACCAAAAACATCTTTAGGTTGAGTACTAAGTAGATAGAGGGCTTTAGATGCCGTAAAGCTGATAAAAAGATAGCTCATATTGAAATATTCACCAATCATGGGGTAGAAGCTAAATCCACCATCAGCCATCTGACAACCAGAGAGAAATTCAATACATGATAATTGTGAATAGGGTTTTTCATTAATGAGAGCCAGAGCTTGTACAGCATAAAAGGTAGAAACGGCATCACTTCGGATCCCGGGGGTAAAAGGGAATCCTCCATCCGCATTTTGAGAAGATAATAACCATAATCTTAATGACGTCTCGTTTAAAGGTCCAGCATTTAGCCGATATAAAGCAGCGAGAGCGAAAAGGGTCGCTTCAGAAGAGGGGCGACTTTCATTTAAGAAATATTCGGCAGCAAAGCCGTAAAAAGCACCATAGGATTGTAAAAAGGATTTTAAGCCGAGTTCCGAGGCAAACCCGCCTACGTCCATTTGAAGATTTTGCAACCATTGAATAGCAGCGGTGGTATTGATAGCGAGAATCCCATTTATTAATGTTAAGGATTCAATCGCTGCATATGTATCGACCACCGTGGAGTTGGAATTAGGAATGGATCCAAAACCTCCATCGATATTTTGGCAACTCTGTAGAAAATTGATGAGTGAAGTAGTATTAAGTGAATTTTCTTTTCCAGCTTGGAATGCAGATAAGATTCCCCAGTATTGGGCTTCTACAAATTTTTCTCCAAAAAGCCCATTTTCAGTCTGGCGTTCTATAAACCAGCTGTAGAGAGATGTAAGATTCTCGGAAGAAAACGATGCATTTAATAAAGATAATGCGGCAACAGCATGATGAGCACTTTGAAAATTTGATGTGGTTTCATTTCTTATGCCAAATCCACCATCACTATTTTGGGATCTTTTGATAAAATTGATTATTTTTGTTTTATTAATGAGAAGAGATGCCGAGTAATCAAAGTTTAATATATCCAAAGCGGACACGCCGTAATACGTCGAAGTCACATCTGAAGCATTGAGTGGATACATTGAAAAACCGCCTTCCAAGATATTATAACAACTTTCAATGAAGAGAGTTATCCGTCCATCGGGGTCAATCTCAGCCTTAGTATAGCCGAGATCCCGCAGGGTAGCGATTGCATAATAGGTGGAATGAAGATCGGGTTGCAAGGTATATTTCGTGGGTGCAAATCCGACAGATAATCCTAAATCACGCCGGCACCCATTAGTTGTTTTATTGATGAAATTTACCGTATTAGAGATGTTGGATGGAAGAGTTTTAAGAATTTTCAAAGTTTCAATTGCTTGATAAGTATTTTCTAAATTGGAAAGTTGAGATGTAAGGTTACTCAAAGGAATACCATACCCAAAATCGAAATTGAATTCTTCAGGCATTTCAACAGGAGGGCGTAAATTATAACCCCCATCATCATTTCTTGATGCATTGATAAAATCAAAGATGAGATTGATCTTCTCGGGATTATTCATTAATTTGCTAGGTTCGGTCCAATTAACGGTAAAGATAGCTTCAAAAGTTGAAAGTATATTTCCCATCCCTGCGAAATCAGAGAAACCACCATCTGGGTTTTGGTGTGAGAATGCGAAATGGGCAAGGAATGAACGATTAAGAGCTGAGAGAAGGAATGGATTAGAACTATTTAAATAGAAATATGTGGCGACTGTATTGTAAATTATATCGATTGTTGGTTCTAAAAATAAACCATCTTTATTTTGAAACCCTAGTGCATAAGTGCTGGTTTCATCGACCAGACTGTTGATATAACTAGTGGATTTATGCCGAGCTGGTTGGTAAAATATTAAACCAATAAGAGTAGAGAGAGGAACAAGGAGAACTATCAAGAAAATGACAATTAGTTTCCGATTTTTCCTTTTTTTCTCACTCATCTTAATCAAACACTCGAATAATTTTTTGTTTTTCTTTAGTTGCAATTTCTTGCATTCTAATTTGAAAATATCTGCGGAAACTTGCTATATCACGGGTAAGTGAGGACACCTTCACGCCCATTTCAAATAATTTTGAGATAATTTTCTGTAAATTAGTTTCAATATCCTCAATATATAACTCAATTTCTTCTTTTCCAATCCGTAAAATATGGACAATTTCAGCCATATCCGCAATTTTCCAAATGAGATCAGCATCAATTTCGGCACGAATACGGGCAATTCTACCTTGTGAGGGAAGTTTTGCTACAAGATTTTGGGGTGTATCAAAATCCACAACTTGCCCTTGCCGTAAAAGAACAACACGGTTGCAAATATTAGCGGTTTCTAAATCATGCGTGACAATTATCATTGTCGTATTGGTTTCAATGTTTAATTTTTTCAAATAATTTAAGATATCAAATCTTCGAGATGCGTCTACACCCGTAGTAGGTTCATCGAGGAAAAGAATTTGTGGGTCATTAATTAAGCCGATGGCGATGGAAACTCGTTTCTTTTCACCCCCTGAAAGAAATTTTACTTTAGATTCCCAGACATCTTTCGGAAGTTCAAGCATTTCAAAATAACGTTGTACCCGATTTTTGGCATCTTCTTTAGAAATACCATACATAGAAGCGAAAATTTCAACATTTTTCATGGCAGAAAATTCATAATATAAATTCAATAATTCTAATTGGGGTACATATCCGATTTGAGAGACGATTTTATTTGGATTCTTTCGAGGTTCAAACCCAAAACATTTCACCTCACCCTGATAATGAGGAATTTGGCAGGTTAAAACCCGAATAATGGTTGTTTTTCCTGCACCCGAAATCCCCATCATCCCTAAAATTTCCCCTTTGTTACAGAAAAAAGATACATTTTTGATTACGTGGTTTTTGCCAAAAAAAACATTCAGCCCATTTACCTGAATTATTTTCTCGGTTTCCACCATTTTCAACCACTACTTTAATAATCTGCTATTTCCATTCCATAAAAGGTTTTCTTGATAGGAAACATACGGCTCTAAACGGACGGAGAAGTTGAAGGTCTTATTTGAAATTTCATTCTTGGGGGAGGTAAAATTAAATTTCATTAGCAAATATAAGTATTTTATTGATGAGATAGAAAATGGTTATTTATTGATGAGATAGAAAATGGATCTTGGAATAAATAAGGATAGAATTAAAAACGAAATCATGGAAATTGTAGGCAACTTTGGATTCTGGATAGTGAATAAGAATGGAATGCAAGGATGTGCAGGATATATTCATACACCAAATCGTAAGATTTATTTAGAGGTTTTGTTTCCATCAGACTATCCAAAGAAGCCTATAATCTTGAATATGCCACGCGATCTCCGCCAGAATCCAGTATTCTTTGAAGTGATACCTGCACTTATTCAGGAAACGACGGACCCTAATTTTCACGCGGCTGAAGTAGTGAAATTAATTAAAGCCAAACTATCGGCTTTACCTGCACCGAAAGTGAAAGAAAGTTTATTAGACGAATTAGATGATGAGTTAAACCTCGTAAAATCAATATATAATGTAAAGACAGTAGATGGAAAAAAATATCATATTCGTATTTTTTATCAATTAAAATCAGACATCCATTTTGAAGTTGAAATTAATTATAAAGATTATCCAAACAAACCTCAAATTATTTTTCATCATGGGTTGAAAGAAATTATCGGAACACCTCAAGCCTTGGAAGTGATTCGGAATTGGAATACCAATAATCCCCCGCACATTGTTCAGATAATTCAAGAAATTGAGCAGAGATTTACTCAGGCTCATGGAATAGAAGATATAGAGAAATTAATAATGATCAAGAATTTAACCCTCATTAACGAAAAGGATCAAATGCTCACTCAGAATCTTACTTTTAGTGTATTGAGAGGAGATATAATAGGGGTATTTTGCTTTAATAAAGAGATTCCTTTAGCGCTTTTCAGAGCTTTTTTAGGAAAAATTCACCGTATTGAAGGAGAAATTAATATATTTGGAAATACGTCAATAAAGGCAGTTCGGAAGCAAATAAAATATGTCGATTTTCATATTCCTTCGGATGTAGCTCAGATTCTCGGTAATATGTCTCTCGAAAATATTCTACGTAAATATCTTCCATCTGTACCGAAGAAAGAGGCAAAAAAACGTGTAAGCACATTTTTATCAATAATTGGACTTTCAAATAGAAAGAATTTTAAAATGAATGATCTTTCTGAAGGAGAGAGACGGCGTCTAATTGTAGCTTTCTCCCTTATCGATCTTCCAAGCATTGCCTTATTATTTGAGCCTGAAAGGGGATTGAATACCACCGAGAAGAAGCGAATTTGGGATACTATTACTATGATCAACGATAAATATTCAATCACTATGTTTGTGTATAGCACTTCGGAAGAAATTAAACGATGCCATAATATTTTAGTTTTGAGTCGAGATGGAATGCAATTGGGTTTTGGAACTATTAATCAGCTAGTTGGCGAACTCCCTTTGTATAAAGAAGTCATTATTGTCCAATTTAATTCGCCAAAGCCAGAACATATCGAGATGTTGGGTAGAATTCCTGGAGTTTCATTTATTATAGAAGAAAGAGAAGGAGAAAAATATCGATTATTTACAAAAATTGATCCTGATAAAGTAATTCCGTACATTTTTCAACAAATAGGATCGAGTATTTATAATATCAGTAAAGAACCGCCAAGCCTTATAGATTACGTTCCCTACAAACGAGTACTAAAAAAATCATCATAGAAATTTACAAAAGGTTTTTATTAAGAAACAGAAGTTAGTTAAGAAAAGGTTCTATTAAGAAGTATTTGATATTTCAGTTGAAAAAATTAGAATAAGAGG
>SUPS01000029.1:10724-23013 GCA_005191415.1 Candidatus Helarchaeota ASGARD archaeon Hel_GB_A | reverse complement strand
TATTATTTTTCCAAAAAATTCGCTCATTAAAACTGTCATCAAAATTACTTCATTATTTTTAATTGATTGGAGATGAATATTATAGGTAAATATTTAGGAAAAGCTTGGAAAAAATAAAATAACATCTTTCTATATGTTATCAAGGAAATTGGAATATATAGAATTTTAAAAAAAAGAGAAGAAGACCTATCATGGAAGATGAATTGGAACGTATTCGTCATAAGAAAATGGCAGAGATAATGAAACGTATCGAAATGCAGAAAAAACAAGAAGAATTAAAGAAAACTAAAGAAGAGAACACAGATCAATTTCTAAAAATTATAATGGTCCCAGAAGCATACAAGTATTATAAAGAACAGATAGTGCCACAGAGGCCACATATTGCGAATCAAATAATTGAAGTGATCCAATACCTTTTCCAAGCTGGAATCTTACGCTCTAAATTGACAAGGGAACAACTTATTTTAATTGATAGAAAACTTAGTGGAGTGGGACCCAGTATAAGAATTAAAAGACCTGGAAAAGAGTATATGGATATCGCGACCGCTTTAAAGAAAGAGGATTGAAAGGATTTATTCAAATAAGATTTTTAAAATTTTATTTTCGTTGGGATTCGAGCATTTTATTTAACATAGCCATAGCTAATTCCCGAAAAGCTTCATCTACATGCTCGCCTGTTTTAGCAGATGTTTCAATATATTTACATGGAATTTTATCGGCAAATGCTTGGACATCTGCCTTTCGGACATTTCTGAGGTCGGCAAGATCAACCTTATTTCCAATTAAGACAATCGGAATCCGTCCAGTAAATCCCCATAATTCTTTCAACCAATTTACGACATTGGGGTTGAATGTCGTGTATCGCGTTAAATCAAATACTACCATCGCACCAGAAGATCCACGATAGAAAGATTGACGGAAGAATTTAAAACGTTCTTGTCCTGCAATATCCCAAATTGAAAGTGTAATGGTATGTTCATTCGTGACAACATCTTTTGTAAAGATATCTGTCCCGATAGTCATCTTATAATCTTTGGCGAAACTCCCTTTTATGAATTGTTTGATAAGGCTTGTCTTTCCTACAGCCGCATCGCCTAACAGTAACATCTTCAATTTAAATGAACCCAACGTGAATGCCACCTTTTTTTATCAAAGACTAAATGTCTATTCTTCTATAAAAGAATTGCCTAAAAATAATTCTTCCATTTAAAGGAAACAATGCTTATTTATTAAACCAATATTTGATGCTACAACGCTAGGAAATAATAAATCATCCAGGAAAATATTATTGTCGCGATAGAAAAGAAGAGAAAAATTTTTTATATAGATGGAAGGTTACTATTTTAAAGTCGAATACGAGAAAATAGTTAATTGAAGAGAGTATGAGCGTAATACTTTTATAATTCGCGGGGAATCCCAGCCTTAAACAGTTCTTCTTTTAAGATGAAGACGGCACATTCAGTGCAGTAGAGTTTACCTGCGATAATTTTGCCCTCACCCTCTTTTAATTCTTTTTGACAATTTAGAACGGAACATTTACGCGTAATAAGATCACCTCTTAGAAAATTGAGACTTTTTTTATTCCAGGAACTTCAAGGAATTTTTTAGTGATATCGGTGATGGGCTTTTCCGTTATAATAGTTAATTTAGGATCAGGGTATAATTCAGGGTCTTGTGCTAAAATTTGGCGAATACTTACCCCTTCACTAGCGATAATCTCGCTAACTTTCGCAATAATACCAACGGTATTAGGATCTGCTGAGATTTCAACTAACCCGAATTTAGAATCAGGTTGTTTTGCAATTTCCTCGAAGGATGGTCCGGCAGGTTTAATTCGAATGAAAATTTTTTTCAAATTTTCGTGTTCAAGGATTAATTTTATGGTATTAATCACGACTCTTCGGTCTATAGAGAGAGCTTTAGCAAGTTTTGAGTATGGGATTTCTATCTCGCCACAATATATTTTCTCATCATTACCAATAGAAAGTCCTAATTCAAGAATTGTTCGGACAACCAGCAATTTTTTTGGTTTTTTCCTAAAAATTTCCTTAATTTCGTTCCACATAACACCATCTTGTACATTTGAGAAATGTACTTTTTTCTACACAAAAGTTTAAATGTAAAACATTTTTACAAATATGTATATTTTATAGTATTAGTATTAATAAATGTATTGGAATTCAAGTATTAAAATTCAAGTATTAAAAGTTAGGTGAGTTAAATGGACAAAGTTAAAATATTTTTAGACGAGGATGAGATACCAAAGAAATGGTATAATATAAATCCAGACCTTCCTAAGCCATTATCGCCTCCAATTGACCCAAAAACGAGAGAACCTGTAAATCCAGAAGTATTAATGGCTCTTTTTGCAAAAGAATTAGTCAAACAGGAAGTTAGCACGGAAAGGTTTATCGATATTCCAGAAGAAGTAAGAGAGATCTATAGACTATGGCGACCAAGTCCTCTATTTCGAGCTCTCAATCTAGAAAAGGAGTTAAAGACGCCTGCACGGATATATTACAAATATGAAGGTGTAAGCCCTCCTGGAAGTCATAAACCGAACACAGCGGTGGCACAAGCATATTATAATATGAAGGAAGGAATTGAGAGAATTGCTACAGAAACAGGAGCAGGGCAGTGGGGCTCCGCTTTAGCATTTGGGTGCCAGCAAATGGGATTAGAGTGTCAAGTCTATATGGTTAAAATTAGTTATGACCAAAAACCTTTTCGCGCACTCATGATGCAAGCTTATGGTGCAGGAATTGTTCCTAGCCCTAGCCAACAGACGGAATTTGGGCGAAAAATTTTAGAAGCCAATCCAGATAGTCCAGGTAGTCTTGGAATAGCTATCAGTGAAGCCATCGAAGATGCTGTAACTCATGATAATACGAAATATGCACTGGGAAGTGTCTTAAATCACGTTTTATTACACCAAACGGTAATTGGACAGGAAACAATAAAACAATTTGAATTAATAGATGATTATCCAGATGTCATTTGTGGATGTATTGGGGGAGGAAGTAGCTTTTCGGGCATATCTTGGCCGTTTTATTATCATAAAATTACAGGAAAAGCACCAAAAGATACTAAGATAATTGCGATAGAGCCGACAGCATGTCCATCAGTCACGAAAGGTAAATATATGTATGATCATGGTGATACAGCAAGAATGACACCGCTTTTAAAGATGCATACATTAGGACATGAATTTGTCCCAGCTCCAATCCATGCAGGTGGATTGCGTTATCATGGAATGGCACCTCAAGTTTGTCTGATGGCAGACCAAGGGAAAATAGAAACTCGTGCATATAATCAAATTGATGTGTTTGAGGCAGCTTCACTTTTTGTGAAGACAGAAGGGATTATCCCAGCGCCGGAACCAAGCCATGCAATAAAAGCAGCCATAGATGAGGCATTAAAATGTAAAGAAACTGGCGAAAAGAAAACAATCTTGTTCTTATTATGCGGTCATGGTCATTTTGATTTAGCCGCATTTGATGCATATTATTCCAGAAAGTTACAACCCTACGAATATCCGGCGGAAGAAGTAGAAAAGTCGATGCATAAATTGAAAGAAATTTACCCATGGATTGAGGACCTCCCATATTAATCCCTCATTATTTTTTAATTTCTACTTTTTTTTTATGATGAACAAAAGTTTTAAAATATTAAAATTTTAAAATACAATACGAGGCTGTTTTCTATTTCTTAAAAAGAAAAGAGATATAATTCTGTCTTTTGTTTTTAAAAAAACTAAAAGATATAATTTGGTGTCAATATGAGCAAAGTAGCGGCTGCATGAGTTGTAATTGCATTAACTTTAGGAATAGCTATCGGTTATCTCCTATTATCAATGATTTTTCCCGTAAATTCACAACTTTGGATATCTCAACCCAGGCGGGAGATACTTTACTTATTACATTTACCATTCATCTTGAATATGCGAATAGCATCTCATCCACGACAGGTTATTTCGATTTCAGTTTCAAAATCGATGGAATCACTGTTCCAACCGATGGCAGGTTAAATTTAAAATTACCAATTCCTACTACCTCTTTTACTTATGAAAAGGATATCACCTATCGTTATATTGTAACAGGTCTCATAGCAGGGGATCATAATATTAGTATTCGGTGCTATAGCGCAAGCGTAACTACTTCTAACGCTTTAAACAACCTATTATCTGTAATAATCCTCTGAACAAATCATCTAAACCTTTTTTTTCTTTATCTTTTGAATTTATCAAAAAATCGTATAAATCTGGAATTTAAAAAGATGAGGATCAACATAAAGAAATTTGATTTTACATGCAAAAAGCTAAAGTTTTTTTGGTAAAAATGATTATTAATACTTAATAAAAAGAAGATTGAGATAGGAAGATTATCATGGGAAAAATAGCTGAAACGAGAAAACTAGTAAAATGGGGGAGTTCTAAGACATTAATAATGAGTTTGCCACGGAATTGGACGAAAAAATACAATTTGACAGATGAAAATGAAGTACAAGTCTGGGAGAATCCTGATGGCTCGTTATTAATCCTTCCATTGCAATTGGGTGTCGAGAATCAGCCAATGGAGGCAACTATCAAATCGGATCAATATCAAGAAATGCAAATGCTCTCTTATATTATTCAAACAAAGTTTATCGATGGAAATGATATTATTCGAATCAGTTCAAAGGAACCATTTACTGATTCGCGATATCAAGAAATAACAAATATCGTTTCAGATTTACTTGGAATGGAAATTCTTCATAAGACTCCAAATGAGATAGTAATTAAAGATATTATGGCATTAAAGGAAACGAGTATTGAAGAATTAGTGAAAATGGTGAGCAATACTGTTCTGGAATTAATGAAGAATTTTATAGAATCGATTGCGCCAGTAAATATTTCAATTCTTGAAGCAATCTTAAATTCTAGAGACAATGTCTATAAATATTATCTGAGGGTTCATCGGCAACTAAGAAAAGCACTAATGCAGCCATCATTATTGACTAAAATGAATTTAAAGTCACAAGATGCGGTGGATTATGCCTTTTTCATTGTGGACCTGAATGAAATTGCCACAAATATAGCCGCGATGTCTCGTGCTACTATTAAATACAAATCTCAGCAATTTATTGATCGGACATTAAAAGTACTTGAGCCAGCTTATCAGAATCTTAAAGACGCAATTTCATCATTTTTATTTCAGAACACAAAAGAAGCTCTTAAATGTCTTCCAAAAATTGATGAAATGAAAACTTTAAAACGTGAAATTGAAAATACTATTGATAAAGTTACTGCAAAACAGCCAACAACGGCATCCCAAATAATTCTGGATAATTGTGAAAAAATTATTGAATCGACCTTGTCAATTGCCTTAGCTGCACTTCGTAGAGCCATATAAGATGAATTGCATCTTATTAAGGATTTAATTTATATCCTTACATAGATCTATTCAATCACAGAAATAACGAACATAATCAATTGACCTCACAAGCTTATTGGCGAATATAGGAGTAGACATCATGATTTTTGGTCATCTTGGAATAGCCTTTCTTTTCAAATCGAAGTTTTACAACAGATCAATAATATTTCTAATAATTTGTAGTTACTTACCAGATATTTTATTTTACATTTTCTTTGGAATCCAATGGACCCTTCTAATGCCTTACAATCCCATTTTTAATGGGGTAATACGGTGTATTCTTAATGTTACAGGTATTTCAATTTCTTTTATAGATGATCCCTCGATGCCTACGCACTCACTTTTCCTAATTATATTGTTTCTTTTACTTGCTTTGTTTATCGCTTTAATATATAAACATTTTAAGGCGATATTGATATATAGCGGGATAATTTTAAGTCATTTATTATTTGATGTTTTATTACCTGATGCTAATCGAGGAAAACCTATTGTTTATCCGTTATATCCGATAAATTCTACACCCTTTGAACTTTACATACTCGATTCTACTATTTTTTGGCTAATTGATTTATCGATTTTTATATTAGGATTCTTTATTATCTTATGGGCATTTTCGGTGAAAGAAGGAAGAACGGACACAGTTTTTTAATTTTTTATGAAACTTTCAAATGCAAAAAAAGAAAAAAAATAAATTATGAGTGCTTTTTAATAGTCCGCCCCGCTGGTAGAAAATGCGTTTTCGAAACTTGGTATTGTTCTTGGAATAATTTCTTAAATGCAAAAGTGAAGAAGATGCCGGCTAGAAAGCCCCCTACATGGGCAGAATGCGCTGTATAACCTGTAGGATCAACAAAAGTATAGATTATTTCAAAAACAGCATAAAGAGCTATATAATATTTCGCGGTGACACGGCCCCAACCAGGAATAAGTAAAGTTCTGTTAGGAAAGAAGATAGCATAGGCTGCAAGTACTCCAAAAATTGCACCTGAAGCCCCAACACAAGGTTGATATATTCCAGCCGGGTTAAATGCAGCAGTCACGAGGGCAAAAAATGCGCTGGCAACAATTGCGCAGAATAGATAGAAGATTAAGAAAGTAACCCATCCCATCGTATCTTCTGCATCATCCCCGAAAATCCAAAGAAAGTACATATTGCTGATTAAATGGACCCAATTTCCATGTAAAAATGCAGCTGTGATCAATGTATGAAGATTTTGTCCTCTAAAAAATTCATCTGCAACAAACCACCAGCCCCACATGTCTCTAATATTATTGCCATCGGGGCCCAATGTGGCAATAAATATAATCACGTTTGCAATTATTAGCCCATAGGTGATAAATGGTATTCTTTTTTTTGGACGCGGCTCTTCGATAACCATTCTCGATCCCTTACTCAAAGGATTGATTTGTAATTATTTTAATATCTTTAAATTCTTTTTTAAATTTAGTCAATAAATGAGTAATCAAAAAATCCATTTCTTTTAAAGAATTATAATAAGTCTAACAACTCAGCAATTAATTCGTGCAAATCCTTAATAGTTAGAGTTTCAGGGTTGGATTCCAGACTAGTCAGATAGTTATCAAGACAAGAAGGACATGCTGTTATAATTTGATCAATTTTATTTGAAAGATACTGCTTGATTTTATTTTGACACTGAAGTTTAGCAAGATTGGGATGTACCGCCTTCACCAAACCGCCACCGCCGCAACATTCTGAATTTTCTCTACTATTTTCAAAATCAAATAATCTAACATTCGGTATAGTTGAGAGAATCTTCCGCGGGGCGTCATAAACACCACAATGGCGTCCCAGTTCGCATGGATCTTGAAAAACTATTTTCTGTGGTAGTAGGTTCGTTATTTGTAATTCTCCTTTAGCGATTAATTGAGCTAGAAGCTGGGTAGAATGTAGAATTTGAAAAGGTAAAGTCCCATAGATAACGGGATAAATAGAGCTCCAAACACGATAACATCCTGGGCACGTAGTAACGACAGTTTTAACTTTCAATGCAGCCATTTTTTGAATATTATGTTCAGCGAATTGGTTAGCTATATGGCGTGAATCACCAGCTATAAAATAGGGATTTCCACAACACCATTCTTCCTCACCAAGAATCGTAAAATCAATTTTCAGAGCATCCATTATCAAAATGAGGGCTTCTGGTATAACTCCAAGGGATCCTTTAAAGGATTCAAGGCATCCAACAAAGAATCCTATTTCTGCTGGCTTACAAATTCGATTTTCGATTAATTCTTCAACATTCATGGTCCAAAGTAATCGGTCTTCTTGATCCATATTGAAAATATTTTTACTTTCATCCAAATTATCTAATATTAATTGAATCGGGGAGGGAGTTAATCCCTTTTTATGAATGAGAGTACGAGTATTTTCAATAATTCTTGGAACATCTACGGCACTGGGGCAAAGTTCAGAGCATTGCTTACAAATAAAGCAACTAAAAATATCAGAAATAAGGCGTTTAGTCATAGGAATTTTATTTTGCATAAGGCCAAGAGATAGAAGGACACGACCTCGAGCACTTGATGTTTCCCATTTATTTTCCTTAAAAGAGGGGCAAAGAGCTCGACATTTACCACATCTTGCACATTTTAACATATCTATAAGTAGTGATTCATTCAGTAATGATTCATTCATTCGAATTATAGCCCCCATCTAGATCCATTTTCCCGGGATTCATGATATTTTTGGGATCAATTGCTTTTTTGATTTTTCGCATTAATTCTAATACAATTGGACGCTCTTTTTGTAAATATTTTGCACGGGTAAGGCCTATTCCATGTTCACCAGTTACGGTACCACCGATTTCAATTGCAAACTCATGGATTTTCTCAGATAATTGGTTTAATTTTTCCCAATGTTCAGGGTTATTCTTCTGGATGAGAATTGCGGGATGTAAATTACCATCACCGATATGGCCAAAAACTACGATAGGTAAATTAAATTCTTGTGATAATTCTCGCAGTTTAAGTAGTGTCTTGGCGATTTTAGAAAGGGGAACAGTAATATCTTCGCCTTCATAGACACGAGCGTATCCGTCTCGGACTCTTCTTGCTGCTGCGCCAACTAATTTGCGAGCATTCCATAACTTTTGGCGTTCTTCATCTTTAGTAGTCATTTCAGTTTGAAATGCACCATTTTCTTTCAAAATATGATACACCTTCTTAGTTATAGAAATTACACTTTCTTTAGTTCCATCTAACTCCACTAATAACATCGCTTCAGCGTCTGGCAAATTCATAGTAGGCTTATATAAATTTATAGCTTGAATTGCAGATTTATCGAGAAGTTCAATTGCAGCAGGAATTATTTTTGCTGTAAAGATATTCACCACGGCTTTTCCTATTTGTTCCACATCATTAAAAAAGCCACTTACTACGCCACGGGCTTCGGGTATTGGGAGGATTTTTAACGTGATTTTAGTTATTATTCCAAGTGTTCCCTCCGAACCAACAAATAAACGTATCAAATCATAACCACTTGCTGTTTTTTGAACCGATGATCCCAAGTTCCCAATTTTTCCATCAGGTAAAACCACTTCCAAATCTAATACATAATCTTTAGTTGTACCATATTTCACGGCGCGTAATCCAGAAGCACTATTCCCAACCATCCCGCCAATCGAACACATATCGGAGCTTCCGGGAATTACTGGGAAAAAAAAACCAAATTGTTCTAAATATTTATTTAGATCAGCGTGAATGACACCAGATTCTACAGTTACTTGAAGATTTTCAATGTCGAGGTTCAAAATTTTGTTCATTTTCGTGAAATCAACAATGATTCCACCATGCACCGCAATAGCACCTCCTGAAGCGCCAGTACCACTCCCACGCGGGATAAGTGGAATATTATAAGTATGCGCCAATTTCACCAATTGAACAACTTGATCTCGGTTTTCAGGCAGAACAACAGCATCAGGAACATATTCATGGATTGAAACATCCATCGAATAGGCGAAAAGAACTGCTTCATCCGTTGAATATGACTTTTCATCGAATATAGTACTTAATAAATCAGTTAGTTTGGCTTTATTCATACAAATTCACGTGTTTTAGTGGAAATAAATAAGATTTAAGTTCTAATAGCTTCTCATTTCAAGTATTAGAAAACATGAGTTTAAATATAACTAAGCTGAATAAGCTGTACTTGGTTTAAATATAACTAAGCTGAATAAACTGTACTTGTTAAGAATGGAATGGAAGAATGTGAATTTGGAAGAATCACCTATAGAGCGATTGTGGCGAGAAAAAAAAGAAGATGCTCTTGAAGTTTATGAGGATGACACACTCGAGTTCTTGTCACCTGATCGAACCAGCACTAGCAAGGTAGTTCTTAATAAATGGAAAAAAGAGCTGTACATAGAAACTAAACTATATCATAGTGCACGAATGATTGATGAAAATATATATATGGCATCAAATATTATCGCTGGTAAATTTACAGAGGAACAATTAAGACAGATTATAGAGGATATCTCTGCCCGATTACGCCAAATCGAAATCCCGAAAATGCTGAGGGAAATTCCTTATAATTTTAAAATTGTTGAGCAGGATAGTGACTACACTAAATTTGCCTATACGTTGTCCTATGCGGACATTACGTCCTATGACGAACTTCGGACAAAGTTTGAAACAGTTTTGGTGAATTCATTCGAGCTTATTTATGGTTATTTAATGAAAATGGGCTATTTTATTCAAACTGCCTTAAATCAGTTTAAACATCAACCACAAATTGAATTGAAATTGATGGAAATTAGAACACTTATTTTCCGTGAAAAATTTTACGCGACAATGACAGGACGATTTGCTAATGATCAACGACGTATTGCCCAATCTATGAAGGAAGAGGCTTTGAATCTTATTAAGCAATTTGAGGAAGAATATCCGGATATTGCACAGGAAAGATTACGAGAAATTCGAGAATTTTTCGATATTTAATAGCTATTGAAAAAATTGGTTAGAAAGTACTTTACTCAAAATTGATTTGTTCAATTTGTTCAAGAACCTTTATATTTCAGTGCTAAGAAGATATTCATGTAAGGGGGAAGGAGGTCCCGAGAAGGGAGCATAGAGTGAAACCAAGAATATAGCAGAAAAAGAAAAAATAAATCTTGTTTTCGTCAAATATTAATTAAAAAATTTCTAATATATTCTAAAAATTCGAGATGAATTACGATGGTGGATATTCTTTTAACAAATGATGATGGAGTATATTCCTTAGGATTCCTAGCATTGAAAAATGAACTAAAGGCACTCGGATCTCTTTTATTGGTCGGACCACGTGAAGAAAAATCTTGGATAAGTAAAGCTATTTCTCGATTCGACCCAATAAGACTTCAGAAAATCAAATTAGAAGATGGGACAAATGCCTATTCAGTCGATGGTACTCCTGTCGATGCGACAATATTAGGATTGTTCACAATTGCAAAGCAATTACCTAAACTTGTCGTAAGTGGAATAAATACAGGCGCGAATGCAGGTAATGCATTTATCTTTTCATCAGGAACGGTTGGAGCTGCCTTGGAAGCCGCAATGATTGGCATTCCATCGATGGCGGTGTCTGTGGTCCCACCTCATTCCGATTATAGGTTTGAAATTGACGATTTCCGATATCCAGCATATATTGCTAAGTTGCTTGCCCAACGAATATTAAAATATGGATTACCTGCTAATATAAACTTGATAAATTTGAATATTCCCCTTAATGCCACTCCAGAAACTGAAATTGTTGTTACCAATGTTGCAAAACTGCATTATGGCTGCATTTTTGAGCCATCGGAACGAGGAGATGAGTTTAATTTTACACGGAAAATGGAATCGACTAAAGGAGCCCAATATGATCTTCAACCGGGAACAGACGCACATACCGTTTTTGTTGAAAATAAAATTTCAATTACGCCTATCAATATTGATATTACGGGAGATTTAAAACAATTTAAAAAGTGGCTGAAATTAAAAATTTAAGAATTGAGTTTGAGAACCATGAAGTAAGCGTTTTCACCATCAGAATAATAATGATACTTTGTCTTTTGTATTTGAAACCTAAATTTTCGATATAATTTTTGTGCAATTTTATTAGAAATCCGGACTTCTAAGGCAATAATTCTTGCGCCTCTCTGTTTCAATGCAGATATTAATCGATCTACTAGGGTTGTACCAAAATGACAATTTCTATATTGAGGATGAACAGCGACAGATATGATGTGCCCTCTATTTTCGCTTCGCATAAGTCCAAAAGCGAATCCAACCACTTTTCGTCCAACTTCAATTATCAAGCAAATCGCATCATGATCTCTTAGAAGCTGATGAAGAAGGCTTATGGGATATGCATCCTTGAAACTCATGAGTTCTATCTGGTAGATTTCATCCAGATCTTTGAGTGAGGCAGGGCGAATTCGATATGAACAATTAGGATGTGCTATCTTGATTTTGTCATTATTGTCCATAACAACTCACGAGTTTTAAAGTAATGATTTGAAGTCAGTTCCCTTTGGAAAATCAGTCTTGTACTCGATTTTATAATTCCCTCCAATTGTTTTTTCCAAGTCTGAAACTTTAAAGAATTTCCATTCGCGTGACTTTTTTGGAAATTTCACTGCAACTAATGGGGTACATCCAAATTTTTCTGAAAAATCGATTAACTCCTGAATTTCAAAATCATATAAATATATTTTTTCGGAATTAGTTATTTTTACTTCAAATGCATAGAATTTATGTCCATTACCCGCAATTATATCGGGTTTTGGAAAATTTTTACCTCCAGCACCTGATGCAGGCACGCGAATTGCTGCAAAATCGTTTTCCCAAAATAACTTGACTAATTGACGTTCTGCATTGATTCCACTTTTTTTGGTCAT
>SUPS01000029.1:7981-10714 GCA_005191415.1 Candidatus Helarchaeota ASGARD archaeon Hel_GB_A | reverse complement strand
AAATTCAGCTGCGTTTATAAACGATGGAACTTTATCCCGGAAATTATTAAAATTTAAAGATATATAAGGAGTTATTTTTTTC
Source organism: Candidatus Helarchaeota ASGARD archaeon Hel_GB_A (assembly GCA_005191415.1). Taxonomy (GTDB): domain Archaea; phylum Asgardarchaeota; class Lokiarchaeia; order Helarchaeales; family HEL-GB-A; genus HEL-GB-A. The sequence continues at coordinate 10,632 of SUPS01000029.1, read as the reverse complement.
AAATTCAAGAAATGGGCAAAGGATTGGTTTATGAGTTTCTTTTGTGAGAAGGGCACAATGTCTTTTGCAACGATCACAAATAAAAAGAGTGAAATCATCTTCAAATTTATGGAGTTTTACAATTGTATCCGTTTTTTGGGAATGAGCGGTATTTGCCATTTTAATCCAAGAAAATGGAAAGACCATAGTTTTTTAAGAAATCAGAGAATAGATGATAAGTGAATTATTAATTTTTAGTGAGTATTTTGGATAATAAAGAAATTAATACAATTTAGATCAATTGTTTAGAAGGAGAATTTAATATATTATTTCATCAAATTCTTATTTGATATTGCTTAAAAATCAGTATGGTTTAAGAACTAGATGGAGGACCCAATGACGCGAATTCTTGAGGAAAATTTAAAGGCAGGCGAAATTGAATTACAAGTCGAGAATTTAGATGATTTATGGCAACTCTATAATATCATTGAACCGAATGACAACGTGTATTCTCATACATTTCGGCGAATTCGGCAAAAGAAAGAAACATTAAGGGCAGATTCAGGAGAAAAAGTTCGGATCTATTTAGGAATTCGTGTAATCGGGGTGGAATTTCATGCGTTTTCAAATCGTTTGCGGGTTCGGGGTATAATTATAAAAGGACCCGAGGATTTGATTACTTTAGGGACGCATCATACGATTAATATAGAGGTTTCTTCGCAAATTTTGTTAAAAAAAGATAAATGGACAAAACTTCACTTAATTCGGCTGAAAGATGCAGTTGCAGCGACTGAGTCGAAGCAATATTTAATTACTGTAATTGATGAACGAGAGGCTACAATTGGATTAGTCACAAACATTGGAATAAAAATAATAGCTCACTTTCAAGAAAATATTCCCGGAAAAAGGTTTAAAATATCTTATCATAATCAATCAGTTCAACAATTTTTTCACGAAATCAGCACTGTCATCGTTGAAAATTGTAGAATTTATAATATTCAAGCCATTATCGTAGCAGGACCTGGATTCACTAAAGAACATTTTATAAAATATTTACAGACAAAGGTACCAGAGTTGAAGGTTCCAATCATGATAGATAATGCATCAAGTGCGAGTAAAAGTGGAGTTTATGAAGTGGTGAAGCGAGGTACTACATCAAAAATTCTGGGAACATTACGGATTAGTCAAGAAACTGAATTAATTAACGAAGTCTTGCGGAGATTAGGAAAAAATCAAAAGGATGTAAGTTATGGTATAAGTGAAATAAAAAAAGTTGCTCTAACAAATGCAGTAGATAAATTATTAGTTACAGATATCTTTCTTAGGGAACAACCACTTGATATCCGGAAAGAAATCGATGATCTAATTCGTAATATCGAATACAATCAGGGGAAAGTCTATGTTATTAGTACTCTTCACCCTGCAGGTGAGCAACTTAAAGCACTTGGTGGAATTGCAGCTCTATTAAGATTTCCTGTGAATTGATTAATGATATATTTCGCGTCCATAGTAAATGTTATCTTTAGTACTTAGAATTCTAACAGTTATGCGGTCTCCTATTTTCGCTGAGCAATTCATGATGTGTATTATTCTCCCTTTCGCGCGTCCTAGCATTTCTCTCTTATTTTTCTGCCATGAGAGAAGACGTCCTGGTAAAACTATCTCAACTTCGATTTTTTCGCCTTTTCGTAAAGGTTTAGGATATTTATTTGCAGGATGCATCTTAAAATCATTCATTGATAGATATAAGGGATGAATTCCATATTTTTCTTCCCATTCTTGTAATTTTTTCTTGAATTTTTTCACATTAACAACTTTTACACCTTTAATTTTTCTACCAAATTTATATTTCAAATAATTTTGAATCCCTAAAATAGGGAAGTCGCTTTTTTGCTTTAACTTTGAGGCAAATGAAATTATCTCTTCAATATCTTGATCATTTATCCCAGGAACCCAGAGAGGGGCAATTAAAAGATGGATGGAAGATTTTGCAATAACTTTTGCAATTTCTATAATATGGTTAATATTATATTCAGATGTACCTGCTAAATATTTCGCATGTTTTGGATTCAGAGAATTTATCGAAAGATTTATTCGATTCAGTCCCGCTCTTTCTAATTTTTGAATATATTGAGAGGTTAATGGAATCCCATTAGTTTGCATTGAAATTATTGCAATTCTCGGATCTTTTGCGAAAGTTCCTATTAAATCAAGTAAATAAGGATATAAAGTCGGTTCTGTTTGGCCATCAATATGAATTTCCATGTCAGAAATATCTTTATAATCTATAACCTTCTTCGCTTCTTCTATCAAATAAGAGGGACTTACTATGTAATCTGTAAATCTGCGTTTGGAATGCGGTCCTTCATCCACACTACAAAAAGGGCAATTTAGAGGACAAAACCCAGCGGCGGGGCGTACTTGAATTAAATTGGTTCCTCTATCAATTATTCCGAAATAAATACTACCTATTAACGGAATCCCCGATTCTTTAGTGATATAATAAAGATTTCTTCCAGTAATTTTATTTTTCAACGTTAAAGGAAGATTATAGGCTAAAATTTTGGTTATTTCTTCAACAATTATATCTTCTGTTAAATTATTTTCAAAAAAAATGAAGGAATCTTCGAATTTAATGAGGAGATCATTATTTTCTTTTATAATTTGAATAT
>SUPS01000029.1:6583-7971 GCA_005191415.1 Candidatus Helarchaeota ASGARD archaeon Hel_GB_A | reverse complement strand
TTCCTAAATTTTCAATTTCTTTCTGATTAATTTTTTAAAGAAGTTTTTTCGTATGGTCGCTGTTATGATATCAAATAATATTAAATAGATATGATCATTTATGGATTCAACCTTGATTTTTGTGTAATTTGATAAATTTACATACATAATAGTTCAATTTAATTAGCGAATTCAGTAATTTATTATTTTTTGATAGTCTATATTAATTCAAGGGGAGTAAAAGTCATCTGGATTCTATTTGTTCCCGTCAAAGGGAGCTCTTCGACTATGCCAGAGTTGAAATTTCTTTCTTTTAAATAATTACCAATTTGTTTTAAGGGCGCTACCGAGATTTCGAGCCGCAGTTTCTCTGGATTCAGAACGAGTAAAGAACTATCAATTTCAAATTTTTGGATTAGTTGATGCATTAAATTTTCTAAATCCTTTAAAGTACTATTTTTTTGGAAAATTATGCCTTTCATTATAAGTCCTTCATCCGTAATTATTTCATGTGGGCGGACAATATTTTTCGCCCGCCTCAAATAGCGCATTTTTAATTGAATACCATCTTTATAACCGATGGAACAGTAATGGACATTTAATTTGAGAGGTCTTGCCAACTGAAGAATTTTCAAGCCAAAAAATTCGCTCCCTTCAACGGCGGCAATTGTGTCCTTTTTTAAGGTAAAACCAAACATTTTCAGGTAGTTAGCGTTAGATTCCGTAATTTCGAATTCATTTAAATTTAAAAATGCCCCTACTTTATCAAGAAATCGTAGTAATGACTTAACTTTTTGATACTGATATGGGATCGCAGGGATTTCAATACCTACATCGATTTTATTTGTAATGCACCATTTTACTTTTTCTAAATTTTGCAGAGGAGGATGTAATCTTATTTCATCCAGACCAGCGCTTTTTAGCTCTTGTAATCGCAATTTAGTTAAATTTATGCTATTTGTGTATAAATGGATGTGAAAATTTTCACCAAAAGTTGTCTTTAAAAGCCTAATATAGTTTATAGTGCGTTCATAACGGAAAAGGGGCTCACCTCCAGTAATTGCAGCCCCTTCTGCATTCATCAATTTAGCTTCAGCGATGATATCGGATTCAGAATTAATTTGAATTTCATTTACATAGCTCAAATCTTTCCCACGCCGTTCTAAAGAAATAGGGCAGTACCATTTGCAGTAATTTGGACGCTCACAGAGACCTGTTATAAAGAGAACAATTTTACTTCCTACATGACAAAGTTGGCATCCTTTTGGTAATTCACCTAAAAATAACGAAGTATTGAATTTTTCCTGGATTGTACGCAAGGATTTTCATCTAAATTTAGTCATTTTCTATTTATTTCTGATATTTTTCTGATACCCACAAACTCTTTAACAACCTCATCAGGCAGAATA
>SUPS01000029.1:0-6573 GCA_005191415.1 Candidatus Helarchaeota ASGARD archaeon Hel_GB_A | reverse complement strand
TTATTTCTGATATTTGAGATAGATTATTTTATAAATATAAAAGTTCATAGTAGTTTTTTAATTTTCTTTTCTGATAAATTTTTATTTGTTGGTGACATAAACATGAATATGTTTAAATATTGCTCACGGAATTTTTAACATGTATTAGGTGATTCAAAAAAAATTCACAGTAAATACCCTTAAAAGGATGTAGAGATATCTAAAAAAGGAACAAACATGAAAAAGAGGAGAATTAAGAAAATAACGGGAATAAAAACCCGAAAGAGGTAAAATTTTTGAAGGCAACTCATTTAGATGAAATTTATAATCGCATTCGCGCTATAGATATGCTTAAAATCTTAAAAAAGAGATATACTTATGAGCACTTAGCAAAACTTACTAATTTACCAATCACGGTTCTAAATCGGTATGTAAAAGGGCATGTTTTACCGTCCGCGGAACGAGCTAATGAATTAATGAAAATTTTCAAAAAGAAATTCGATGTGAAGAAAGAAATCAGCGAAAGGATAAAATTTGATAAAAATGGCTATTTTGATAATACAAATTTAGTTACTGATGTATTGCTATTGAAATTAATTGCAAATCTGGTAGCAATTAAGTACCAGAACCAAAAAATTACAAAGATTTTAACAGTGGCTACGGATGGCATTCCTTTATCCACTTTTATTGCTGGTGAGTTAGGAGTAAATTTGGCGTTAGCTAAAAAGAGCCGAGAGGCGGGAGTTTCAAAGTTCTATGAAGTAGATTATTCTCATCGAACGACTGGGGTGATACAAACTCTGTATATTCCTAAAAATGAATTAACGGCAAAAGATCGGATATTAATTGTTGATGATATTATACGTTCAGGAGTTACACAGAGTGCGCTTGTAAAACTTGTGAATAAGGCTGGTGGAGAATTAGTTGGTATTTTCGCTGTAGTTTCAATTGGTGGAACCTGGAAAAAGGAAATTAAAAGCGTGACAGATCGAGCCCCAGAAATTCTTGTAAATGTAAAGGAACCAGAGACTTCCTGAGGAAATATCAATCCTATTAATCGGTTATATTTACTGAGAATACTCCTTCTTGATTTTCAAAATTGGAAATATTTTTTAAAAGACGCGAGATTGATAAGACAGATTGAATAGAATGAAAGGATTCGAAGGAAATGAAAACTATTTCTTATTCAGATGGAATTGTGAAGATTCTTGATCAGACGATTCTTCCACACAAAATACAGTATATTACATGTCAAAATTATGAAGAAGTAGCTAAATGTATAGAAGTTATGAATATCCGAGGAGCACCTGCTATCGGTGTAGCTGCCGGTTTTGGGTTAGCATTAGCAGCTTATCATACAACTAAAGAAAATGTGGATGAATTTAAAAAGGAAATAATTAGCGCTGCAAATCGATTAAGGAAAACGCGCCCCACCGCAGTAAATTTATTTTGGGCAATTGAACGAATTCTGAATATATTAAATCAGCCAGGGACTCTGCGAGAGCTGAAAGAGAAAATTATTAAGGAAGCACTATTAATTGCAAAAGAAGACTATAAAATTAATCAGGCTATTGGACAACATGGTGCTACGCTCATTAAAAATAACTTTAATATATTAACGCATTGTAATGCAGGTGAATTAGCGACTTCAGGAGAATATGGCACAGCCCTTGCCGTGATTAAAGTAGCCGCTGAGCAAGGGAAAAAAATACATGTATTTGCAGATGAGACTCGGCCACGTTTGCAAGGTGCACGACTCACTGCTTTTGAACTCCAACAGAATAATATTCCCGTAACGGTTATAACGGATAATATGGCGGGATGGGTATTTTCTCAAGGTAAAATTGACTGTGTAATTGTGGGAGCAGATCGTATTTTAAAAACGGGTCATGTCACAAATAAAATTGGTACTTATTCGGTAGCCATTCTTGCAAAATATCATGATATACCCTTTTATGTTGCAGCTCCAAAATCAACTTTTGATTTAAAAACAAATTATAAGGATGTAGTTATTGAAGAACGCGATAAACGTGAAGTTACTCATATCGGTAATTTTCAAATCACACCAACTAATGTCCCTGTAATTAATCCTGCATTTGATATTACACCTCCAGAGTTAGTTACAGCGATTATAACAGAAAAAGGAATTATATATCCCCCCTATGAAGAGAATATCATAAAAATAATTAATAAATGACAGGTGTTATTCGATTTGAACAAGAAAGATGAGTCAGATAAAGCTCAAAACGAAGAAGAAGAAATCATTGCTATTTTTGATGGGAAATCAGTTTATGTTAAAAAAGACCAAGCTAAATTGATTTATGAAAAAGGATATTATGGGCATTATCGGGAAGATGGTAACCTAGAACTTGATCCTGTTGAAGCCCTGCTATTAAGTGAGCGAAAAAGAATAAAAATATTTGATGAATCGGAAAATCAGTATAATTTTTCACAAATTACAAAGAGATTTGTTGAACTTTATCCAGAGTTGTGGGTGAAATATCTTTGTTATAAAGATCTTCGCTCACGGGGATATATTGTTCGAGCTGGTTATGGAACAGATATTGATTATCGGGTTTATGATCGGGGAGCTCAAATTGGAGTAGATGCAGCAAAATATTTAGTTCATACGGTTGTAGAAGGTACACCCTTAAAATTAATCGCGTTGGATAAAATAACTAAAGTTGCCAAAAGTAACCGTAAAAAACTTGTATTAGCCGTTGTGGATCGAGTTGGTGAAGTTACCTTCTATAAAGCTCAGGAAGTTGATCTTTGAATGGAATTCCAGACAGTAAAAGGCATGAGAGACCTCCTCCCAGAAGATTTCAAATTATTTAAACGTGTTATAACAGTTATTCGAGAAATTTTTGATAATTATAGCTATCAAGAAGTTTCTATGCCGATATTAGAGCCATTTGAACTGTTAGCGGCAAAATCTGGCGAAGAGATTAAAGAAACAATGTATGTTTTTGAAGATAAGGCAGGGCGTAAGCTAGCACTTCGACCTGAAATGACGGCATCAGTTGCTCGGCTCTATATTACACATTTCATGAAGGCAGCAAAGAAGCCTTTACGGCTTGCTTATATTGGTCCCTGTTACAGGTATGATAATCCACAATATGGACGGTATCGCGAATTTCGCCAAGCTGGGTTTGAGTTACTCGGATCAAGTTACCCAGAAGCGGATTCTGAGATATTATCTATTTGTGATGATTTAATGCAACGTTTAGGATTCAAAGATTTTCAATTCAAAATTGGGCACGTTGGTATTTTACGAGGAATACTTGAGCAGGAAGGATTGGGTGAAGAGATTCAGAACAAGGTATTCAGTCTTATCGATCGAAACAAAGTGGAAGAAGCTTATCAACTCTTTAAAACGCACAAATTGTCAGATGAATGTATAGAAATCATCAAAGAACTCATGAAATTAAAAGGAAATGACATTCATCAATTGATCGACCAGGCAAAGAGCATAACAAAGCCCTATATCGCTGCAAACAAGGCGCTACAAAATTTGAAAGATATCCTTACATTATATTTAATATGCGGAGAAAAAGAACATTTATTTTTAGATTTAGGATTTGCTAGAGGATTAGAATACTATACAGGGATGATTTTTGAAATATTTATCCCCGGACTCTCTATTGCAGTTGGGGGTGGAGGACGGTATGATCGATTAATCGAAAATTTTCATGGTCGATCCACTCCTGCCGTGGGTTGTGCGCCTGGTATTGATAGAATTGTTTTAGCAATGAAAGAAAAGAATATAATCGAGACCAAATCGGACAAATATGAGAATAAAATCATAATAACTTGCACCGATGAAATAATCTTGCCTGAAGCTTTAAAAATTGCTAAATTGCTTCGAGACAATAATTTTTCCACAGAATTTGATGTTGGACGAAAGAAATTAAAAAAACTTTTGTCCTATGCCGCAGAAAAAAGAATACGTTACGTAATTATCGTAGGGCAGAGCGAACTTGTAAAAAATAAGGTAGCAGTAAAAGATCTCTCCGCTGAGCAACAACATGAAATATTGATTACTGATCTAATTAATTTTTTCAAAGAAAGATTAAAAGATAAATAAAATAAAGGAAACTATAATTTTAAGGCTCTGTAAATTTCCCGTTGGCAGAGAAATTTTAAGATTTCTACCGTGCCAGCAGATATTTGTGATATTTTAGAATCTCGCAATAATTGTTCTAATGGATACTCCTTTGTATAGCCAATCCCACCCAAAATTTGCATGGCTTCGATTACAATTTCCATTTGATTATTCGCACATGTAAATTTTGCTGCCGCTACTTCCTTAGTCGCGTTAAGCCCATCATCGAGCATCCGTGCGGCTCGCAACATTAATAACCGCCCCGCTTCTAGCTTCGCATACATTTCAGCGATCTTGAATGAGATTCCTTCAAAGTCACGCAATCTTTTTCCAAATTGGATTCGTTTATTTGCGTATTTCACGGCAATTTCAAATGCGGTTCTCGCAATGCCAACATATTGACTACATGTGAAGCAGCGTTCCCCATCTAGCCCATGCATCATTATCTTTAGCCCTTTGTTCTCCATTTCAGGTCCGCCTACGAGATTCTCTGCAGGGACCTCACAATTTTTGAATCTTAAGTAGGAATTAACTGAACCTCGTCTTCCTGCCAATTCAAAATCCTTGACTCGTTCAAATCCAGGGGTATCGGTTGGGAAAATGAAGGCACTGATTCCTTGATGTTTCCTTGGAGCATTAGGATTTGTCAAAGCATAGAGTAAAATATAATCAGCGCGACTACCATTGGTAATATAGCGTTTTTCACCGTTGATGATATAAACATCCCCTTTTTTGATAGCGGTCGTTTTCATTCCCCCGATGGCATCGCTTCCCGCACTAGGTTCTGTTATTCCAATAGCGCCGAGCTTTTCTCCTGACATTATAGGTTTTAAATATTTTTCCTTCTGTTCTTCGGTCCCAAAATGTATAATTGGCGCTGCATATAAATTGGCACTAGCGCCATAAGTAACTACCACGGCTGAATTTACAGCGGCAAGTTCTTCTCCGAAGATGGTCCGATACACATATCCTTTGCCTTGTCCACCTATCGATTTAGGGAAGGAAAAGGTCAAGTAGCCAGCTTTTCCGAGTCTTCGATATGCTTCAAGGCAGAGGTCGAAATTAGCCTCTTTCTCGATTTGGGGAACGAGAGGGGCGATCTGGTCCTGGATAAATTTACGTAGCTTAAGACGAAACTCATTTTCTTCTTCGGTATATAGATATAGACTTCCAGGAAACATGGATTCGCCTATTTCATGATTTAAATCCTCATAATTTATGAAATCAGGACTTGAATCTTCCGGTGCCATAGTTAAAACCTCAAATATATATTAGTTAAAACCTCAACTAATTGAAACCTATAAATCTTCTCATCTCATTTTTGGTAGTTCTTTAAGAACTAATTTTATAGATAATCGTCAGCTTCTTCAATACCAAGTGCTTTTGCGATGAGAACTACTAAATCGGTAACAATAAAATCGTAATCTTGCGCACTTTGACGTAAACTAATGACGCATTGAGGACAGATGGTAGTAACAAACTCAGCACCAGTAGCATTTGCTTCTTGAGCTCTTAACCTTCCAATTTTTTGAGCATATTCCAAAAAAGCGGTCCGCATGGGTCCTCCGCAACAATTGGAATGTTCTCTGTTGAAGTCCATTTCTACGAATTTTGTATTTGGTAAGCTTCTAATAATTTGACGTGGGGCATCAAAAATGCCATGGAATCGACCAAGATGGCAAGGATCATGGTAGGTTATAACAGAATTCAAAGGTGTTGTAAATTTCAGTTTCCCCTCATTTAATAATTGGGCGAATAGCTCTGAAATATGTAAGATTTTAGGAGCTAAATTAATATTCAATTTTGGATAATCATATTTCAACGTGGAATAACAGCCAGGACATGCTGTAAAAATGGTTGTAATTCCAGCGGCTTGAATTTTATTTGCTAAATTTTCAGCAAGTTCTTTTGCCGTCTCAATTTCGCCAGACCAAAATTCAATATAACCACAGCAGCTCTCATCTTCTAATATCGTGAAATCATAATCAATTTTATTTAGAATTCGAGTAACTAATTCTGCAATCTCCATAGTCCAGTAAGAAGACATGCAGCCAACAAAAAATAAATTTTTAGAATCAGGTTTCAAAAAAAGCTCATCGGGGCGCCAATTATTTCGAGATTCGCGACTTTGACCTAACGGATTTCCAAAGGAAAGAATATTCTTTGTAGTTTTTGGTGGTGTTGCTGTGTTTTTGTAAGCATAGCTTTTTGGGGGCTTTTAAGCCGCGTGTTTCCCATTCTTTCTAAAGATTTTTATACCCATGTTATTACTATCGCTGGAGTTAGTAATAACAGGTGAGATGCTATATGGTTCCCATACTCGTCAACCATGAAGCATGGTTTGAACCCGCAAAAGCAAATACCCAAACCGGGCAGGTCAGATCATACCTGAAATGGGGCCACTACCCTAAAGTCGACGGCAGAATAGATCCTAAAATAATCCGCAGAATTTCTGTTCTCAGCCCAAACGGCGAACTACCCGTAGTAGT
>SUPS01000259.1 GCA_005191415.1 Candidatus Helarchaeota ASGARD archaeon Hel_GB_A | reverse complement strand
AAAAAGATGAAAATTACACTCCCCCATGAAATAAGGAGGAGATCTCCTTCTGAATGGTGATATATAGAAAAAAGAACCACGATACCAATTAATCCAAGAAAAAATAAGCCCCAAAAGAAATTAATTTCTAATGTAGAAAGTACATAATAGAATGGATTATTAGTGCCAGAAAAAAGAATCCCTATAAAATAGGTAATTTGATCTAGGGGTTGAAAGGGAAGTATAAATTGGCTAATGAGTAATGTTACCATCGTAAAAGCAAAAATTAGAATAGTAATGAAGTAATAAAATAGTGCTTTTCTTGGAATTTGATGTAGGCAAATGCTAATTATCAAATAAACGAGAATGATGAGATAGATGAGGACTCCGGGATATTTGACAAGGATGGTGATGGTGGTGGCGATACCTGCTAAGATGTACCAGCGCAAGTCTTCGGAGTGGATCGCACGGACGAAGAGGTAGATAGAAAGCACGAAGAAGAAGGTGAGTGGTCCATCGGCGAGAGCGCGCATCGCCCAGAAGCGATGGATGAAAGATATACTGAGAAAAAATGCGGCAAGTAGGGCCTTTTTCTCATTTTTGAAGAGTTCCTTTGCCAAAAAATAGGTAAGTGGCACCGTAAAGGCACCTAAGGAGGCGGAGAGGAACCGTCCTGCAAAGGCGCTGGTGCCAAATAAGGAATAAAGTCCTGAGATGAGTGGTGAAAGGATCAGGCTATTATGATAATACACATAATATGGTGAGGGGGTCCCCATGAGAAAGTATCGGGCGCTTACGAGGAAGGTCGCCTCATCGGGGAAGATGCTAGTATCGAAATTGGCTTGGATGGCGAATCCGATGAGGAGTGAGGCGAATCGCAGGAGAATCGCGATGCTGGTGATGAGCAGGAGGATCCAATATTCGCGTTTCATGGGATTTTTTCACGAAAATTGATTTTTACTCTTTACATAAAAAACCTTTTATGTTAATATCCAATGGAATTAAGATTTAAATAGATCGAAATCATCGACAAAGAGAATTCGTTTGGTGTATTGGTTGCTTCCGGCTTTTTGAAGTTGGTTGTCGATTTCCGTTTCATGGACGAATAGAGCTTTGAGCTCCAAAAAAGCCGCTAATCCTAATGTACAACAATCAGCTAGGGCAAAGGGGTGTTTTGCTTTAATTTCACCACAAAGCATGATATAATCATCTAGAGGTACGAAGGTAATAATCTTTTGGAGTTTTTTGATTGTATTCACAACAAACTTCCTTGAATATTTTCGCCTTAGAATATAATACACTTCTATTGCAAGGAGTGGGGTTGCCAAAATGGAGTTAATGAACTCATTTTTGAAGATAAATTCCAGGATTTTATTTCCTAATTCAGTTCCTTCAAGATATTCAACGATGATACCCGTATCAACGACAATCTCTGGTCCGATGACTCTATTAAATGCGATCAAATCGCGATACCTTCTCTTTCCGTAGTATTGAAACATCTTTTAAGGTAATTGCTTTAGCAATTCCAAACAATTCTTCACTGGTTTTCTTTCGTTCTTCTATGGTAGTTTTTCTTCCTTTAGCAATCAACCATTTTATCGCGTCTTCAAGAGTACATTTATGCCCGGTAGCGAGTTCTAGACGGCTTTTGATGTAGAACAATTCTTTCTTAACTTTCTCACTTACTTGAATTGTGGTAACCATAGTTACTATAGTCTCTATAGAATATATAAATTTATTTGTTTTAATAAATAAAGATTGATGGATAAAGGTTATTAATTTTCATTAGAATTCCTTCTAAAAAGAGGTGGAAATACTTCTGAAATGCCTTGTAACTGGTGGAATCGGTTTTATTGGATTCAATTTATGCAGGAAACTCATTGAATCGCATGAAGTGATAGCGCTTGACAATTTTAATGCCTATTATGATGTGAAATTAAAAGAGATGAATAAAGAGGATTTAGTTCAGAAGGGAATAAAAGTAATTAAGGAAGATATTCTGAACTATGAAAAAGTGAAGAGAATTACGAAGGATATTGATATTATTTTTCATTTAGCAGCCCAACCTGGGGTTCGATATAGTTTAGCGCATCCGTTAGAAGTATTTAAAACAAATGTGGATGGGACATTAAATATCTTGGAATGTGCGAGGAAAAACAAAATATCGCGTTTTATTTTTGCCAGTTCATCCAGTGTTTATGGCAATTCTACAGAGCTCCCGCTAAAAGAAGATTCGGAGGTCCATCCAATCGCTCCTTACGGCTTAAGCAAGTTAGTCTGTGAAAATTATATCCATTTTTATTACAAACATTATAATCTTCCAACAGTTATTTTCAGGCTATTTTCAGTTGTGGGAGAACGGCAGCGCCCTGATATGGGTATCTATAAATTTATTATAAATTTGTTAAGAGATACCCCTCTTACTATTTTTGGGGATGGAACTCAGACTAGAGATTGGTGTAATGTGAAAAATGTGGTGGATGCTTTTATAAAAGCAATTGATAATCCAAAAATAATCGGAGAAACGCTTAATATAGGACATGGGGAACGAATAAGTGTTAATAAAATCATTGAAATTATAGAAAACTTTATCGGAAAACGAGCTAAACGTCTTTATACGAAGCGGAATGAAGCTGATATGCTACATACTCAGGCAGATCTTTCAAAAATAACAAAATTACTGAATTATCAACCAAAATATTCGATAGAAGAAGGGATTAAAAGCGAAATAGAATTTATTCAGCGGAATTTAGAAAAATTTTCTTAAGTTTTTAATTATAGTTCTTATTGAAATCCTCAGTCTCTCTAATATTCTTATTCAATAAGAGATATTTAATAACTAAGAAGTATCCGTATCAAAAAGGTGAATTGAATGGCGAAGAAGACGCAAAAAGGCTCGCCGATGGACCGCGTGCTCAAGGCGATTGCCTATTCGAAACCTGACAAGGTCCCAATCATTTTTTTCCCAGAATGGGATTTTTTGGCAGATTTTGCGGGTGTTAAAGTTAAAAAATTTTTGAATGATGTGGCATTACAGATAGAGACAAATGAAAGATTCCGAAATCGCTTTCCAGAAGTGTATTGTGCCGTATCTGTCTATCAACCGTATGCGCAGGCGCAGGCATATGGGTGTCCTCTGTCGGATCCTGAGGATGAGATACCGATGGTGGCAAAAAATGTGATAAACACGCCGGGGGAAGTTGATTCTTTGAAAGTCCCTGATCCATGGGATGCCCCAGGTACGCGGGACTGGTTAGAGAAAATCCAATATCAAATTGATAGTGGCTTCGAGGCTGCGGGAATGGGGGATTTCGGCCCTTTTGAAGTAGCAGGGCAACTTTACAAATATGATCGCCTAATTCGAGATATGCGAAAACATCCACAAATTGTGCATACCTTGCTCGAGAAGTGTAATGAATTTATTGTAAAATTCTTATCCGAATGGGCAAAATTACTGGGTGGCAAAGCTACGGTTACTTTAATAGCCGACCATATTTCAGGGTTTATGAATAAAAGATTGATTGAAGAATTCTTTGCCCCTTATCATACGAAATTGGTAGAACAGCTCAAGCCATATTCAAGTATTATGTTTTATCATAGTGAAAACAGGAGTTATCATATTATTGATCAAATTGGGAAATGGGGGTATAACATGTTTCATGGGATGGAATGGGCACCTGGTGGTGATCTTCGTAAAACAAAAGAAATTGTCTCTGGTTTGGGACCACATCGGTATGCTTTAGTTGGACAAGTTCCTGGACGAGATATCTTATTGAGAGAGCCATCAGATGAAATTGTAAGACAAAAAATCATTGAAAACATCCAGATTTACGCTCCAGGGAGTGGCTATATTCTTTCAACGGGCGGAGGGATTAATCGAGGGACCCCGATTCGACGGCTAGATATGATGGTTGAGTTAGTGAATCAATATGGACGCTATAAAACTAAGAAAGTATTATACAAACCGGATGAGGTCTGAGATGGTGATAGAATGAGTGAAGAATTAGTAAATGCAATGCTAGAAGTCGATGAAGAAAAGATCTTCACCTTAGTTGAGAATCAGCTAAAGACACGTGACCCTATGGCAATATTGGAAGATCTAAAAGAAGGTTTGGCGAAAGTCGGAACTCTGTTTGAGAAAGAGGAATATTTTCTATCTGACTTGGTATTTGCTGCAGAAATCTTTAAAGAAGTAATGAAGAAACTGGAACCTTTTTTTCCAAAAAAAGAAGGCGAAGTGAAGGGTACGATTGTCATGGGGACCGTAGAAGGTGATTTTCATGATATTGGAAAAAATATAATGGCTGATTTATTACGATTTAACGGTTACATTGTTGAAGATTTAGGGGTTGATGTCGCTCCAGAAACTTTTCTGGAAGCTGTGCAAAAGACCCAACCAGATGTTTTAGGATTAACAGGACTTTTAACGGCAGCCTTTGCTCCGATGAAAAAAACCATTGATCTAATCAGGAAAAACTATAGTAACAAATTAATTATAGCTGTAGGTGGCGCTCCAATAAATGAAAAATGGATCAGAGACGTTGGAGCCGATTTTGGAGCGAATAATGCGTCAGTAGGTATTAAACTTATAAATGAAGCAATTAAAAAGAAGAATCAAAGAAAATAAACCTATTGTGGCTTTTCAGGTGGTTTTAAGTAGAGGTAACGCACAATTTCAACCATTAAGAGCACAAATCCAACAGCACAAAAGAGGACTGCATAAAGAGGACTGAAATATTTAAGGAGTAAATCTGAGAAAAACTGGGTATATACGAATTGGTTGAGGATAATGATAAAGAACCCGCTGCTAATCCAAACTGCCGCGATATATATGACAATATTTTGAACTTTTAGAGAAAATAAAAAGAAGAATATAAATGATAGAAAAATGGAAATGAACCCCAGATAGGTAAAAGAATAAAAAATGGCTGGAAGTGGATTAATCAACATCGGCAGAATAAGGTAAAATAATGTTAAAACAAGCCCTGTAACGAAAAGAATAATTATGAGTTTTAAGATAAGGGATGAAAAGTCATTTTCCTGCTCATTGGTCACGGCATTCCTCTCCGCCTGAATTTAAATCCTTTTTTCAGAAGAATAAAGGAAAGTGATACATTAAAAAGCACGATAAAGATGATGTTTAAAGTGCTGGAGCTGAAATAAAATTGAAATTGAGAAGAAAATGAAGTATCTTCACCTGTATAATTA
>SUPS01000028.1:22390-23052 GCA_005191415.1 Candidatus Helarchaeota ASGARD archaeon Hel_GB_A | reverse complement strand
TATCTAAATTTCCTATAAAATCAATCATAAATCCTAACTTATAAATCCCCTATCTCAATTTCCTAATAGGAGTTTAAATAGCCTTTTTCAAAATCATTAACAAAATTATTTCAATAATTTCGTAACTATTACAATGGTTGATAAATAGAATGAACGGATATGTAAAAGGTGCTCCTATGGATGGGAAGCTTAATGTATTACAACAAATCTTAGACAAAATAACCGAAGAATCGGGATTTTATGGGAGCATTATTTCTTCGGAAGAAGGTCTAATAATAATTAATTCTAATCAAATGGATCCTAGAATTGAAATTGAATCACTTGCCGCTCAAGCTGCTTCCATTTTCAATGAGAAATCTTTACTATCTGGCTCTGACTATCCTGAGAATGTAACGATCGATTACCCTACCAGAAAGATTTTTATCCAACGAATTTACACCGCGGATGGAATAAATGAGAAAAATAGGAATGGATTCCTCCTAATAATTCTTATGCCCAATAATATGAGATATTTCCGTAGAAAAGCAAATAAACTTAAAAATCTCGCAGCTGAATTAGCCCTGAAAAATTTATAAATTAATTCTTTTAGAAAAAGAATAAAAGAATTTCTCCATCTTAATCTCATTGATAAAAAAAATTGTAAACGAAAGAATATATTTAAA
>SUPS01000028.1:0-22380 GCA_005191415.1 Candidatus Helarchaeota ASGARD archaeon Hel_GB_A | reverse complement strand
ATATATTTGAAAATTTTTCAAATATTTGATTTATTTTCTAAATATAGGCTATATTACAATTGCTACTCAGCAAGATAGATTAAATATATACTGAGGGAGAAGCTTGTAAATTAAGATGATATTTTATTTCCATCTTAGTGGAGAACTTCCCTCCAATGGCATACCCGCAAACGAAGTCATAGCTATTATAAAAGCGGTAAATGCAGAAATAAAAGAAACTCAAGTTTATGATAAAATTCTAGTGGTTACTACGAATACAGACATCAGTAAGCAAGTTGCAGAACGAGCTGCATATATCCATAGATGTGGTAAAGTAATTTTCATAATTTCATTGCCTGATTTAAATCTTATCAATAAGAAATTACAAGAAATAGATTTTAATCAGATAATGAAGAAAAAAACATCATTTGCGGTTCGAATAAAGAAAATAAAGGGTTCTTATCTAAGCATTTCAGAGGAAAACTTAGAACGCTATATTGGAAACCAGATCATTAACAATTTAGATCGAAATATAAAGGTAAACTTAATAAATCCCAGTATTTTATTCTATGGGTTCGTTACAGAAGAGAACTTTATTTTTGGAATAAATTTATATAGTGGAAAACGTCCTGAAATCAGGAAAAGAGCCCCTCATACAAGACCGTTTTTTCATCCATGTGGATTAGACCCATTTTTAGCAAGAGCAATGGTAAATTTATCAGAAATGGATAGGTCTAAAACGTTATATGATCCTTTTTGCGGAAGCGGAAGCATTCTCATTGAATCGAAGTTAATGGGTTTTAAGACATACGGCTCAGATATTAATCAAAAAATGTTAAAAGGGACTATTCTCAATCTTCGAGCCTTAAATATTCAGGGTTTTAATTTATTTAGAGCGGATGCCCGAAGTCCTTGTATACAAAAAATTGATTGCATTGTAACTGATCCTCCATATGGAAGGAGTACACATATTGAACTTGGTAAATTGACTTTTAATAACACAAAATCTTTATCAAATTTATACAGAACATTGAAAAACTTATTGGTGGATTTCTTTAGAAAAAATAGCGAAATACTTACACGCGGAGGTAAATGTGTCATAGCTCTTCCCTCCACATTAGAAATAGATAATATTATTTTATCACATAACTTTATAATTCAACAAAAGTTTGATTTTTTTGTACATAGATCGCTTACGAGAACTATATTTGTTTTAGAAAAAGTGTGAAAAAATGCAGGTAGTCTTTTTAGGAACTGCTGGGACGATTCCTACCCGTTTTCGGAATCTTTCTGCTATGGTACTAAAACGAAATGGAAGAATTTTTTTATTTGATGCAGGAGAAGGGACCCAAATACAATTCATTAAAGCTTCACTTAGTATGCACAAGATAAGTGATATTTTAATATCCCATATGCATGGAGATCATATAGGAGGAATTCCTGGCATACTTCAAAGTTTATCACTTTTAAAAAGAACTAAAGCAATGAGAATTTTTGGTCCAAAAGGAATTAATGAGTTTATCAAAGCAATTATCCAAACAATGAACTTTGAACTAACTTTTCCCGTTGAAGTAATCGAAGTGAATGAAAGAATTATTATCGATGAAAAAGAATTTTACGTTGAATGTACTCACGCGGAGCATAAAATCGAAGTATTAGCGTATGGATTTTTCGAAAAACCTCGCCCAGGGCGATTTAATCCAGAAAAAGCAAAGAAATTAGGAGTTCCTAAATATTTATGGAAGAAAATTCAGGAAGGAAGGAAAGTAAAAATAAAGGATAAAGTAATAGATCCGAGCGAAATCTTGGGACCTGAACGACCTGGACGAAAGATCGTTTACGCTGTAGATACGCGACCCTGCGAGAATGTATTGTCTCTTGCAAATGAGGTAGATCTTCTCATTCATGATGGGATGTTTGCAAATGAATTGAAAGAAAAGGCTATAGAAGGCGGGCATTCAACCGTTGTAGAAGCCGCTGAATTAGCCAAAAAAGCTAAGGTCAAGCGATTGGTCTTAACCCATATAAGTTCAAGATATCCCGATACAGATCTGTTACGTTCTGAAGCACAAACGATATTTCCCAATACAGAAATTGCGTACGATCTTTTAACTATTAATCTACCAGTAAAAGAAAGCTAAATAGCTATTAAGAATAAAATTAAATTGGATACGGAGATTGGATAAATTTAAGAATTTTTTCCGACTGATTTTAGTATATATGAATATGCAATTAATTCCAATCTTTATGCGAACAATTTTTATTAAATTGTATCAACTATTTTACCAAAAAAATAAAAATTTACTGATTTACTATGACATATACGAAAAAAGTTTCCGAAATTCTACCATTAATGCAGAACATAGAGAATATAAGAAATGTTGGGATCTTAGCACATATCGATCATGGGAAAACAACTTTATCAGATAATTTGTTAGCCTATTGTGGTTTATTATCACTCTCTCTAGCTGGAGAAGCCCGCGCCTTAGATTATTTAGAAGAGGAGCAGAAAAGAGGAATTACAATCAAATCAGCGAATATATCTTTACCTTACAAATCAAAAGATCAGCTTTATCTTATTAATTTGGTGGATACCCCAGGACACGTGGACTTCAGTAGTGCCCGAGACCAGAGCCTTCGCGCTATTGATGGTGCCATAATTGTAGTAGATGCTGTGGAAGGTTGCATGGTGCAAACAGAAATTGTTACCAAACAAGCATTAGAGGAATATATCAAACCAATACTTTTTATAAACAAGGTAGATCGGCTTATTACAGAACTAAAACTCTCCTTAAAGGAAATTGAGAAAAAATTTAACGAAATAATTCAAGATTTTAATAATTTTGTGGAATTATATGCGCCTGATAACTTTAAAGAACGCTGGAAAATTGAAGTCCAACAAGGAAATGTAGCTTTTGGATCCGCTTTACATTTATGGGGCTGTAATGCAAAAGAGATGCTTCATCAGAACATTAAATTTCGAGATATTGTGGAAATTTATCAAAATAGTTCTATTGATAAAGGTAAATTCAGAGAACTCCAAAAAAAGATTCCGTTAGGAAAAAATATTCTTGAAATTATAATAAATCACTTACCCAATCCTCATTCTGCTCAACGATATCGAATTCCCGCGTTATGGCAGGGTGATTTATCTTCTGAAATTGGTCAATCCTTACTGAATTGCGAGTCAAATGGACCGATGCTTCTTTATTTATACAAAAACGATTTCGATAAAAATCATGGAATAATCTCAGTAGGGCGAATTTTTTCAGGTACGATTCAAATAGGACAAGAAATCTTTTCTTTAATAAATCATGAATATGAACGGCTTCAACAACTTGTATTATTTATGGGAGCTCATCGGGAAAGTCTAAAATCCGTTCCAACTGGTAATATCGTAGCATTTGTCTTAAACAATCCTAAAATTGGAGATACTCTCGTAAGTAAAAATTATGAAGATACCGCGCCTTTTGAGCAGATAAAATATGAGACTGAGCCTGTAGTTCAATATAGCATCGAACCGATGCATCCAAGAGAGTTAAAGAAAATGTTAAAATTATTAGAGAAATTTTCCCTCAATGATCCGAATTTAAAGGTTTTAACAAATGAAGAAACTGGTGAAATTTTAATTTCGGGATTAGGAGAATTACATCTTGATATAATCACAAATGATCTAAGAAAAGAGGGGATTGACATAATTGTTTCTGAACCAATTATCACGTATCGAGAAACCATTCCAGAAAAAAGTGCCAATATTTCCGTAAAAAGTCCAGATTCTAAAGATTCAATTACCATCCAAGTAGAACCCTTAGAATCCCAACTTATAGATCTACTAACCAGCGGTCAATTGAACATCAAAATGAGTAAAAACCGAAGAAGACAGATTTTACGTAAATTTACGACCTGGGATGAGAATTTAATCCAAAAAATCTTTTATTTTGACGCCTTCGGGAATATTATCCTTTGGTTCGTTGATAAATATAACTTAGAAGAAATTGGAGAAATAACTCCTCTTATTCATCATAATATCGAAAAAATCTTTCGATTTGGCCCCTTAATTCGGGACCCTATACGCGGTTTAAAGGTTAAGATTCTTGATTTATCCTTAGAATTTAAAGCTTCACAATTTGATCTTTTACAAATAGTCCCCTTATTGAAAGAGGCAATTACTCAGGCATTTCAATTATCTAAAGCCGTTATTTTGCAACCAATTTATAAAATTCAAATTAAAACCATTTCAACATATATTGGAGCAATCAATAGTATTATTACACAATCAAATGGAAAAATTCTACAAATGGAACAAAAAGGAAAAGATATCTTTATCATAGGACAAATTCCAGTAAAAAATACTTTTGGTTTGGCTAGTAAATTACGTTCTAAGACATCAGGCCATGTATTCTACATGACTTTTTTCTCACATTGGGAAAAAATTTTGCCTGAATCATATATGGAAGAGCTCATTCAAGAAATACGCACGAAACGTGGTTTAAGTTGATTAGAAAAGAATGCGGCTACCGGGATATTCGAATTTAACGAAGTTAAATTTTTCGAACCCGGGTTGGTAGCTTGGGAGGCTACCGTCCTAGCCACTAGACCATAGCCGCATAATTTTTTCCTTGTTAAAGGAAGATTATTCACCTAGGATTGCACAATAAAACAGAATTCCAAAATAATATTTAAATTTTCAGATTTGAAAGATTATTTAACCGTTAAGAATGTTAATAACTGATTTTCTATATGATCAAATGATGAAATTATGAGTGCTTCAACCGGTATAGATGTATTTTCTTCAAGTTTATCTTTTCTTTTAAGCAATAATTCGTCTGCAATATTCCCTTTTTCAAGTAAAAGGATTATTTTATCATATTTTCGCTGGCGCAATTTAGATTCTAGATTTTTCCAAAATATTCGAATTTTGTCTTGAATCTGTGATAGTACTGATTCAGATATGTTAGGATTCAAAGTTTTAATGTCATTGGGCGTTATAGGACCGCCCGTTGTCAAAACTTGAGTTGGATTAAATCCAATATTAATTAATTTTTTTCGATTTTTTGATGAATTTACGATAAAAAATAAATCTTTAATGATTTCTTTAAAATTTCGTATTTTTTCAGGTCTATCATTAGGTCGAAAACCAAACTTCTCATTTAGTTCCTTAATAATTTGATAAATTTTCCTCAAATTATTATGTATTTCTTGGAGATTCTCTTCACTTATATCTTGATTTGGTAATGCTTGACGAAGTATATTTCTGATATCAATTAATAGATCGATAGCTTCATTTATCAACATATTCGATCTTCCTTCAAACTTGGTGAAGTTAGGAAGTGTAGGGGTAATTTAGGCAAATAATGTACCTACAGCTTAAAAACTCCACCATAATCAAACTTTACATTTATATGATTGATTTTTTATCTTTCATCACTGGGTTCGGAACCAATGGGTCTCGGGGCAGATGGATTTTACCGAGATCTTCGCTACCAATGCATCTAGATAATTAGAAATTTTTTATCAATTATATAGATACGTACCTCTTTATAATGCGGAATATTAAAAATTTTGTACCAGAATCCTTAAATGAATTGTCTCTTGTTATGAGGGACCAAGTTCGTGAGGACATAGGCTGATTTGCTACGAAGCAGGTGTATTGAAAGACATTGGTCGCTAAAATAACAATAAAATAGGGTGTCAATTGATATATATAATTTTTTTGTTTTATGTTGGTTTAACACATGCTAATTTTCTAATGAATGGGCCTATTTCTGCCCAATCATATAAAAACAATTCAATTTTTCTTCTTACTTTTTTAAATATTCTCTCACATCGGTTTTTCAATTCAAT
Organism: Candidatus Helarchaeota ASGARD archaeon Hel_GB_A; assembly: GCA_005191415.1. GTDB lineage: Archaea > Asgardarchaeota > Lokiarchaeia > Helarchaeales > HEL-GB-A > HEL-GB-A. Next base: position 16,557 of record SUPS01000028.1, on the reverse strand, counting down.
TCCATGAACTATTACAATTATGAGTTCAATTGTATCGAAAAAATCTTGACTTTCACAAAATTTGGTAAATTCATCAATTTCAGATTCTTGAAAAATAAAATAAATTAACTCTTTATTCTTAAGGATTAATACTTCAACATCTTTACCTATTATATAAGTAGTAAATTCGATTTCTTTTTCTGTAAACAATTTAACGAATTCTCGCTTCATCAGTTGTTGACCAAGTCGCTCATTTTTCCAACCATAAAACCGTTGGCGGCAACAAACTGGATCGTATAAATCAGAAATTTCTACCCATTTTAGATATCTAACAAGCCCTCCTAGACAAGTTTCAACGTTTTGAATTGTACAACCCAGTTCTTCAGCCAATTCGGATGCCGACAGATAATTATTATTAAATCTTTTTAAAAATTCCAAAGAATATTTGTTTTTATACCTCTTACGAATTTCTTTAATCCATTCTCTTTGTAAGATTTTTTTTGATTGTCCATTATTTTGGAACATGTTTTTATTACTGAATTGTCTGACGGGTAATTTATTCTCATTTGGAATATATCCAGATAATTCTCCAAATTCTAAAATATTACGATTAAATTTTCCTAATCTCATTTTATCAGCCGAAGATAAGGAAGTATTCTCATCTTTCTCTCCCTCAAAATCAGATATCCATGTCGGAGTAATTCCATTCTCTAAATATTCACCTAGTTTTTTCCAATCATCTATGTAATAAGCAAAAACCAGAATCTGATTAGAACGAAATGTTTTGAGCCAATGGCGTATTGTTTCTCCCCAATCATAGAATGGCACAATTATGATTAGCTCAAAGCTTTCTCGCTCAACAGCTTCCTCAAACCAGTCGAATAAAATCTTACTAACTTTATCAAATTCTAAAGTATTCTCTAAGTACCCAACTATTTTAATGAAGGTATTGGTTCCGTACCAAATGTAATCAAATGTATCTTCTGGTGGCAATTTTCCAATTTTTCCCTTGTTTAAAAAGTCATTTTCAAGTTTTAGTTTGATCTCTCTTTCAATATAATCTAAATCCTCGGGTAAGATATACAGTTTTTGTTTTGATTTTTTATTAAAAATCGGGGTAGTCCTAGAAAAAATTAGTTTCTCTTCAAGAAGAGGCTTTAATAAAGTATCAAGTTTTTTTAACGGGATAGCTAATTCTTTGGATAAGGATCTTTTATTCTTAGGACCTGTTTCTAATATTGCCCTTATTTTTGAAAAGAAGTTTTTAAAATCAATATCCTCGTCTTCTAAATATGAGAAATCCTGACTTTCTTTTTCCTTCATATTATTTCCGTAAAATACCGAATTTATTCTTTGTCTTTGATTTACTCTTGAATTAATTGTTAAATCTGAATTATTTGAGTTTGTTTGCATGCATTCTTGGAATGTAGCAGCATCCGCTGATTCCTTTTTAATTCGGAGTAAATTCCCATTTTTTTGCGGAATATCATAATCGCCTTGATGGTTATCCATCGATATTAGCTCTTCATTGATATTCTTGTTGAATGAGTGCTTGTGAATTTCGAAATAATCGGTTACAATTCTGAAGGGAAATTGGAAATTGGGTAGTGTTACGATCGCTTCGCGTTTCGGCATAGTACGCAAATATTTTTCTTGGATTTCTGATAAGTTTTGGTATTTTGCAATCTTTTGAGAATCATAAGGACACTTAAAGGTAATTTTCACCCCCGAATTCGCAATAATATCTGATGAAACCTCAGGACGTGTTGCAATCGTAATTAGACTTTCCCCAACCCCTCTTAGTAATAATGGAATATCCTCTACTAAACTTGTTTCTGGAACTTCCCGAAAAACTGATGGGATTAAAAACTGTGCATCCTCAATTATTACGATATGTTTCAGATCATCTGTAATACCTCGCCCCAACGCCTTATCAATTATGTATTTTAAAAATAAGTTCATAACGAGCCGGACATCTTCTTTAGCGCCACCTTTTGTTAAAAGATGGTTTAAATTAACTATTACTTTCCTTTCCATCAAGATATCAAAGTCGATATTTGACCGTTTTACATCGAATACCTTCTTTAAAACCCCATGTTTGAATCTATCGAATCGATTAATTAATGCAGTTACTGTCATCATAATTGTCCTATTCCTTGATTGCTCTTCACGTGCATAATTTCTTAATTCAGCGATAAAGGAATCTAGATTTCTCATTTTTGGGTTTTTTACTACTCTCCTTAAGACTTCTTTACATACGCTTTCCATTTGAGAAGATAATTCGCTTTGACGATTAAAATCGCTTTTAAAAACTTCTCGAATAATAGCAAAAAGTTTTCGAGCATGTTCGTCTGTATTACTCTTATGGGGATCGAACATATTCAGTTTGACAGGTGTTTCTTCGGATCCAGGGATAAGAACCACGATATTCTGGGATTCGATTTCATTTAATAAATATTGGTATTCTCCCTTCCAATCTAAACATATCCAATTAATATTGGGATAATTTAAAGTGAGCTGTCGTAGGATATTCATGGCTAATCTCGTTTTCCCCATCCCAATCAATCCACATATAAACACATTTAAGCGTAACTCTTCAATTCTTAGCTGAAATGGATATAATTCTTGATCATAAAAAAGAACTTTACCAATGGAAATTCCGTTAAAAATCCTTCTTTCCGGTGGTATCTCGAATTCTGGAATGTCGATGCGCGATAGTGAAGGAATCGGATCCTCAGGTAAATGCAAAAAAATTGCTAATTGCTCACTAGTCATATTCAGAGGATCAAATAAAGGTGACCGCATTGGGATAGCTGAAAAGCCTCTTTTTAGCCTAAATCCTTTTAATACACTAATTTCTATACCAAAAATGGTTGAAATTAAGGCCTTAATCCGCTGGATATCATTATCAAGTTTGTCATTATCATCGCTTCTAACTACTATATACCCTGACACATTCCAAATCCCCGTTATTTCAGCGTGTCGAATGTTAAGAAGTTCTTCCCGAATTTTTTCTTCCTCAATTTTATTTATTAGACTATAATTCCCTCTAAATTCGATATTTTTAATAGTACCTCTCCTCTCTTTTCTAAACCCAATTTTTTTAGCTTTTTTTTCAATTATATGAATCTGTTTTTCAAAATCATAGATCTCTAAAGGCTCTGCAGAAATGATATAATTCAACTCAAAATTAGCTCCGATCAACCCCCTAATGAGTGAATCTATTTGTGTTTTATTTTGCGGATTTTTAAAATTAGGAACATTTTCAAATTTCAGGATTGATATATATGTTTTCTCAGCGACTTTATCGATTAAAACCTTTTCATTTCCCACAAATTTAATTCTATAATTTCCCCAACCTCCAAAAATTTCTTCCCAAGCCGATTTCAAATAAGATCCCTCCAATATTTCGAATTTCAGTCCAGGAAAGGTCGTTTGAAAAACCGTTATCACAATATCTTTCATCACTTCTATGTTATCCATCACTTCATTTATTTCACTCCCAGAAGAACTTAGAATGATTCGTATTTTGATATCACTCTTTATGACACGAATTTCAAATTTTATATTGGGTATGATTCTGGCAAGCGATGTCAAATGATAATGGAGATACTGTAAAGTTCCAGGAATCATTAATTTCTCAATACTTTTTTTTCTATATCTTTCTTCCTTGACCACAATATTTCTAGGTATATTCTGAATCTGTAAAATAATAAGAGCTTTAAACTTCCTTCTCCTCCCATCATCAATTACTAAAATGTGATTTCGTATTTTTAAATTAGTTAATTTATACCTTGCCCAACGTTTAATCTTTTTATAATAAAAGACAATAAGAAAAGGTAATACAATAAAAAAAGGCAAAAGATTCTCTACAGAATTTATAAGATCTATAAAAACTACTCCTAGTAATAAAAATATAGAAAAATTCTCAATTTGAAAAGAATAAAAAGCTATACAGATTAAAAAAACCAAGAAAAAACATGATATAAGCCCTACAATAAAAATATATTTGTTTCTATTATATAAATAATTTAAACTTAAAAGCATAGGGATACCAACAAGTAAAAATACACATAAATTCAATAAATTACTATAAAGACTGTTCAATACATTATAAAAAGAGCCAAATAATTCTGGGTCAAGACTATTTTTTAAAATGAATAAAAAGGTACTCGCTATTCCTGAGATAATTAGTCCAATAACCATATACTTAACTATTTTTTTTGAAAACTCACTTAAATCAGTGCTTGATTTCGAAAAAACAGACATACATCATCAGATTCTACAATTTTTCACTCCTTTCTTTTTAAAAAAATATATAAACTCCAATTTGAAATTGAATTAAAAATTCCATTAAACACAAAATTTGGTTACCTAATTTTAATTAAGTCTTTATTAAAAAATTTAGAACTGCTAAAGTAGAAATTAGTGCTTCTTCGATCCTAATAGTATGAGTACCTTGCTGAGGTATGAAATTAATAGTAAAATCAACCCACTCCTTTAAGTTTAATTGCTGAATTCCAAATATATCAAAAAGCCCTCTATTGGGACTTCCGAAAAGGAGTATAATTTTATTTTTTTCCTTAATTTTTCTTATTAGTTCAGGAGCTTTATTAATAATCGAATCTCCTCTTCTGGAAGTTGCGATTATTACATGGTTAGAAAATCTTTTTATCAGCGATTTTAAAGGTCCTTCAAAGATTTTAACTTTAAATCCCCAATATTCTTCAATTTTCTCTTTTGGAAGAGGATATCCTGAAATACTATTACCACGTTTCTCTAATTTTAAAACAATTCTCTTCTTAACTGGGAGCTTGGGAACATTAATTTGAATTGGTTTCTCAAGTCCAATATCTATTATAGAAGAAGAATGATTAGACGTAAGAACTACTCCCTCTCGAATCGAATTTGAGGGAATCTCTGTGATTTTTTTTTCTAATGGGTGATGTGGCGTTCTCAAAGGCGGTAATATTCCCACATATTTGAATATTTTTAATTTAGGAAAAATTATTCGACGAAGATACTGAGGACAATCTAAATATTCTAAAATTCCCTTAATTAATTTCAAATCATCCGAAAATGATGGAAAAATAGAGTAAATTACAATTTCTTCTACCCGAAAAATTGCAAGAGCTCGCGCAATCTGTCCTAACTTTTGAGTTTTTGAGCGTAAGTCCTTACAATCCTCTAAAACATTAGAAGGAATCGCAATTTTTATATGAATTTTCTGCATTTGATGACCAGAATTAAGATATCAATAATTTCTCCAAAAAGGTCCCTCGAATAACTCCCAATTTACTCATAGTCCCCAGTTTGGGAATCTCGTAAATGGTTAAGGTATTCGAGGGTAATTTTGTAAATTAATATCCCTAAAATATTAGGCTTCTTCTTTTTGTTGCGTGGAACGCGCCCATTCATCTATTGCCGTTGTTATAAGGCTCATCAATTCATCACGATATGTGGGATTTATAGCTACCATCGGGAAACAAGGGACGTTAAGCAAACGTTCAACCAATTTGGGCTTCATCGCGCGAGGTAAATCTTGTTTATTACAGATACAATACGTCAAAATATCTTGTTTCCGCTTTTTAATGACGTTTAAATACACTCTTTTAGTGCTTACAACATTCTCTACAGTGCTATCCGTAACTAACAAGACAATATTTGTCCCCCGTAATAGAAACGTCCATAAAGGAGTATACCGCTCTTGACCGGCAAAATCCCAAATGATAACGTCATAAGTAGCAGAAACATCAAGTTTTTTGACGTCGACCGCAATTGTTGGATTGTATTCAATCGGTACATCGGTTCCCCGCATTAAATTTAACATAGTAGTCTTTCCTACACCGCCGAAACCAACTAAAGCTATTTTAATGATGCCGCTTAGAATTTTTTCTACGGATGCTTCAAAATCTGCCCAAATTTCTCTCGATTTTCCATCCCAGGTCGCCAATTTCGCATATTGCTCTTCGGCGAATACATCACGAACTCGCTTGATTCGTTGATGTAATCCGAGCTCATCATCTTCTTTATCTGCACAGAATACATGTATGAGGTCTCGTTTGTTATCGACCGTATAGACAAATTTTAAGCGCCCACTCACGACTGACTTAATAGAACCATCAGGCATAGCACCTGTAAAAGATGTTAAAGCCGAGAGGAAAACCGATACCAAACTCTCATCGATTTTTATGGCGCCAAAGCTCTTTTCAAAGAGTATCTCTCCATCGCCTCGGATTACATAAATTGAGTGAATCAAACGCGGATCACCTGCATTTTTTTTTAAGACTAGGCTTTTCTTGAAATTATAAATAATTTTGGATAGATTAATTTTTTTATGATATCCTTGATTTTTAAGATTAATATATCTCATTAAAAGATATTTTGGTTAGATATTACAAGGAGATTCTGATGAGCCAAAACAGAACTAGAAGCTTTAAACGAGCTACCGCCATAAAAATGCATATTAACCATATCTTAACGGGAAAATATGTAAAAGATGACATTAATCATTACATTGAAACTAAATTTGGCTTTAACATTTCAAGAGTACGTATTTTAGGCACAATCGTTGGAAAATGGATGCCTACTCCAAATACCGATCATACTTCTGAACGAACTCCTCAAGCTACTCTCATCATCGATGATGGTACTGAAACCATTCGGATAAAGGCATGGAAAAATGATATTAAGATGTTTGAGGATATTCAAATCGGTGATATCGTCGATGTCATAGGTCATGTCCGGAAATACGAATCCGAAATCTACATTACACCTGAGATCATCAGGAAAATAGAAGATCCAAATTGGGAACTAGTCCGCGAACTGGAAATCATCGAATTTCTCCAGAGAGTAAAGTCGGGCTCCAATCTTTCGCCAGCTGCCGCCCCCTCCCCTCAAGTAAATACCACCCACTCAGAACCTTTGAGTACTGAACCATATGAGAAAAGTATATTTAAAGATAAAATCCTGGAAATAATCAGAGAATTTGATGAAGGTTCGGGTGTTAGTATCACTCTATTAAAAGAGCATGCCCATATGCCCGAAATTGATTTCCAAGATGCAATAACAGAATTAATAAATGAAGGAACAATATATCAACCCAGTGCTGGTAAATATAAAATTTTATAAAAGTGGTAAGAAAATGAATGATGAAACATATTTTGCATTATTAGAACGCGCGAGATCAAAAATTCCGAAAAAGGTGTTTGAGCATTCTCGCTTTAAAATCCCTCCGCTCAGAATTTTTACGGAAGGGAATAAAACGAGTATCCTAAATTTCAAGGAGATTGCAGATGTTCTCAATAGAGACCCAAATCATATTATGAAATTTTTCTTGCGGGAATTAGCAACCCGTGGGAATTTTGAGGGGACTCGCGCCACATTTATCGGAAGATTTGGACAATTAACTCTTAAATCCCTTATGAAACGGTATACGAATAAATATGTGTTGTGTCCCTTCTGTAATAAACCAGAAACAAGAATAATTAAGGAAGATAAATTTTTGTATCTCCAGTGTCTCTCTTGTGGCGCAAAAGAGAGCATTAAAGCAATTTAGGGCGCGAAAATTGTGGAAATATTCATGCGCATTCGAAATATGCAGGGCGAAAGAATGGTATCCATTTGCGATCGGGAGTGTTTAGGGAAAATATATCGTGAGGGAAAATTTATCTTAAGAGTTACTCCAGAATTTTATGGTAATACGTTAGCCTCGCTTGAAGAAGCGGTGCATGAATTAAAGAGGGCTACGATCGCAAATCTTGTTGGAGAAACTATTGTTAATGAATGTATTAAGTTAGGATTAGTTCATGAAAAAGGGGTAATCCGGATTGATGGAATTCCACACGCACAGATAATTAAAATGAAAAGGTAAGAAACCAGGTATCTCAATTACTTTTAAGCACCTCTTAGTTCTTATGAAGATCTACCGTGATTGAAAAGAAAATGCAGAAATTCTGTTATAAATGTGGAAAATCACCTGATGATAAAGTCCAATTAATTCAAAACCTTTGTCCACAATGTTATACAAAACTGCATCCCCTCCTGAAATTCCCAAGATCTCTACATATCAAATTATGTAAGAAATGTTATCGGTATTTTTTTAAAAATCGGTGGATTTCTTCCTTTTATGACAATCTAGAAGATATTATAAATCATGTTTTAAAAGAGACTATCCCCACCCAATTGAAAATTTCCCCTTCAACCAGATTAGAAATAAAGCCCGACATTATGACCAACATAGAATCTATCGTAAAAAGGAATTGGCTCCAGATTGAGATTTCTGCTACAGGAAAAAGTCATGAAACACTACCCCCTCATACTGAAATTTACAAAGCACAAAAGGTCACAATTACATTTACTATTTGCCCATTTTGTTTAAGTCTAAAAAGGGGTGACTATCAAGCCGTATTACATGTATTAGCTCCTAAACGTGCCCTAACCGACTATGAACGTGATTATGTTTTCTCCTTAATAGAAGAAGAGAGCAGAAAATCACTTAAAATAGATTATAAGGCGTACATTTCTAAATATACTATTAAAAAAGGAAAAATCTCATTTTTCATTGGCTCTGAAAAATTTGCGCGCTCTCTTGCATCATCAATTGGTTATCATTTAGGGGGGTTAATAAAAGAAACCTATAAATCTGGGTCCCAAAAAATACCAAAGACGATAAAACAAAATAAACTTTATATAAGCATCTATCTACCTTCCTTTGTTAAAGGAGACTTGCTGTGGATAAAAAATTCACCACTATATGTCGTTAAAATCCAAGGTAAAAAAGTAAGTTGCATCAATTTAAATACCTATGAGAAGGAAAAAATTCCAATATCAAAGCTTAAAAAAGTAGAAATTTTAGAATATGCAGATAATCTTCGTCAGTTCCTCTGTTTTTCTAAAACAGAAGAAACAATCCAGCTTTTAGATCTACACAGCTATCGAATTTATGAAATATTAAATACGCCCAAATATGATGATTTAAAAATCGGTCAAAATATTGATGGATTTGAGGTAAATGGACGAATCTTCTTAATCCCTAAACCTAAGTAAAGGGTGATTTAAATGAATTCAATTATTGTTGTTGGTGCAGGTCCAGCTGGGACGATGTGTGCGGAATTTTTAGCAAAGAATGGATTTTCTGTAATCATTTTAGAAAAAGAAAGATTACCCCGTTACAAACCATGTGGTGGTGCAATTCCAAAAGAGATGATAAAAGAGTTTGATATTCCCTCATCAATTATTCAACGATACTTTAATTCTCTAATCTTATACCAAGTTGAAAAAGATGTAATTATTGAACGAAATGGTGAAGGTGCTGTTCTCTGGCGGTCCGATTTAGATAATTATTTAACCCAACGGGCATGTAACAATGGAGCTCGCCTACAAGATGAAACTATTGTTCTAAATATCACAAGAGACGTAGATAAATTTCAAATTTCTACAAGTAAAGGCGCTTTTGAATGTGATTGGATTATCGCAGCTGATGGTGTAAATTCAACGGTTCTCCGCTTAATGAATTGGAAAAAATTTGCCCCCGATGAAATTGCATTAACTATAACTCATGAAATCGAATTATCAAAGCAAAAAATTGAAGAACGGCTTGGTACTGACCAGTTACATATTTATTTTGGAAAAAAATTAATTGGGATTGGTTATGGATGGCTTTTTCCGAAAAAAGAAGTTGTCAGTGTAGGGTGGGGGTGCCAACTCAATAGTATTCGAAATACTAATAAACAGTTCCAAGAATTCTTAAGTCTTATTCATGAGAAGATTAAAGGAGGAAAATTTAAAAGAAAAGCTGCTCACCTTGTGCCCGTTAATATCCGCCCTTTTTATCGTGATAAAATTGTCGCCGTAGGTGATGCAGCTGGATTTGTCGACCCCTTAAGTGGTAAAGGCATTATCTATGCTGCCTGGTCTGGCATAATCGCAGGACAAGTTTTAAAGAGAATCGTTGATAAAAATAAAATAGAAAACTTTTACGAATTGTACGAAAAAAAGTTAAGTCAAGCGTTCCTGACTGCATTGAAAGCTAAACGCAATATCCAAGGAGATATTTATGGATCGAATGAAAATATTTTACGATTTATGAAATTATGGCAGAATCATCGATCAACGGAGATTGCTCTGAGCTTATGGAATAAAAAATGAGGGCTAATAAGTGGATAATCGAGCGGATGATTTAGAAAAAAAAATCGATAAACGTAAAACCCGAAAAAAAAGATCAGAAGACCAAAGTGCTGTTGAAAGCGTCTTTGATATGGAAACACGTAAAACTATCTATGAACTATATAATCGAAAAATTTTAGAGGAAATCGAGTTTGTAATCTCTACTGGTAAGGAAGCGAATGTATATTATGCCATTGGTCCCGAGGATGAGGATCTCGCTGTTAAGATTTATCGTATAAAGACCGCCGAACCTCGATTCATGTGGCCATATATCATTGGAGATCCACGTTTCAAAAAAATTCGCCATAAAACCCGGGATCTTATCTTTGCTTGGGCTGAAAAGGAATATAAGAATTTAAATAGAGCGAAATCAGCCAATGTACGCGTCCCAACTCCTATAGCAGTCCGAAAAAATATTTTGGTTATGGAATTCATTGGAACTGATGGTAATCCTGCACCCTTATTAAAAGATTGTGAGCTTTCTAATCCACAAAAAACCTTCAATACTCTCCTTGAGTATGTTAAATTACTCTTTCAAAAAGCGAGATTAATTCATGCAGATTTAAGTGAATTTAACGTGCTTTTCATGGATGAACCCGTAATAATCGATATTTCCCAAGGTGTTATTTTGGATCATCCACATGCGCGTGAGTTCCTTATACGAGATTTAAAAAATCTCTTACGATTCTTCTCAAACTATGAGATTGAAATCCCTAATTTACAACAAGCCTATAGTTATGTAACAGGATGGGATATCGATGAAAGCTAAAGAACATATTAAAATCCCTATGGCACGTATTGCGGTGATCATCGGGAAAAAAGGTGAAACGAAGAAAAAAATTGAAGAATTAACACAGACCTCAATTGAAATAGATAGCAAGGATGGACTTGTGTATATTGAAAATATCCCTGACCCTGAGAACCCGTTAGCTGTTTGGAAAGCTCGGGATATCATTAAAGCTATTGGCCGTGGATTTAGCCCAGAAAAGGCCCTTCGCCTTCTGGATGACGAGACCTACCTTGAAATTATTGATTTAACAGCTATCTTTGGTCGGAATACTAATGCTATCAAAAGAATTAAAGGTAGAATCATCGGTGAAGCTGGTAAAACAAGACGTTTAATTGAAGAATTAACTGAAAATGCACTTTCAGTTTATGGTAACACTGTTTCCATTATCGGTCCCCTAACTAATCTTAGAATTGCAAAAAAAGCTGTCATGATGTTAATTGAGGGGGCTTCTCATAGCACTGTTTATCAATTTCTCTATAAAAAACGGCGCGAATTGAAAAAGAATCGTACCAATTTATGGAAAATCGCGCCTTACTAATAGAAGTTCGATTATTAATGAGATTATTTCTCTAGTAATACCTAATCATTTTCCGGCAAATTGTGGTAAATTTCGGTATAGCATCAGAAGAAGAGGTATTCTAAAAATTTTTATAATTCTAATAATTATTAAACAATTAATAATCAAAATATAACTCAATAAATTTTTCTTATCCTAGAATTATAAAAAGGATCTTTAAGCCGCCGCTTAGCCGCCGTATCAATCAATATTGATTGTGGCGATAGCACAGATAGGTAGTGCGACGGGCTGTTAGTTTCCTCGAACGATTGCAGAAACCCGTCGGTCGTAGGTTCGAGTCCTACCGGCGGCGCCATTTTTAATTTTAAAAATGCCCCGGTGGTGTAGTCCGGCCAAGCATTTAGGGCTTTCACCCCTAAGCTAGGCCCCCTAGGGGAATGACCCGGGTCCGAATCCCGGCCGGGGCACTATTTCCCATTTTTCTTAAGATATTTCAATTTGCATCAACGAATATTCTTACAATATCCTATCACTTGAAAATCCTCATCATCAAAATCATCTGCGGTCCATTTTAACACCTCTTCCGACAATTTTTCCAGAAGTTTCGGAGGACCATTTAAAATATCTCCAGAAATCTGCATTTTATATTGCGTCTTAACCCAATTAATTATCGCAAGTTTCACAAATTCAGAAGCCCCCTCCTCAGAGATATGAAATTTCTTTGAAATTCCTACAACTAAAGGTCCCATCTGATCTACTAAGTTGGATACAGGTAATTGCATTTAAAACCACCATCTTATTAATTGTATTTTTATAATTAATTCAATAAAATAATTTATCAGAATCTTTTTATGATTACGTGCTAATCCCCATAATAAAACTTTATTAATGATTCAAAATACTCATGTGTTTCTGAAAATGTATAAATTAGTTTTCGTTACGGCATCGGAAGAAGATGGACAAAAAATTGCACGGGTTCTGGTGGAAAAGAAATTAGCTGCATGTGTAAATATCACACCAATTCGTTCAATTTATCGCTGGAAAGGAAAAATTGAAGAAGATAAAGAGCAATTACTCATTATCAAGACAAAGCATTCTAGGATTGAAGAATTGAAGAAAGTTGTCAAAGAAATTCATTCGTATGAAGTACCCGAATGCATTGTTATCTCTATTGAAGACGGATTAATAGATTATTTGAATTGGATTGATGAAACAATTTCTGGGGAGAATTAGGCTGGAGCGTGATTTTTTCGCAGTTTGATATATTCAGTTTTTTTCTATATTTATTTCTATTCTGGTTCTTCTTTTGGGGAATAGCTAAACTTCTAAAGTTAGAAAAGCGGGGCTGGGAAGTAGGTCCTGCATGGTTTATGGCAAAAACTACTCGTTTGAATCGTTTTATTAATAAATTAGCGAATCGCTTCCCGCGTTTTTGGCGCATTTTTTGGACAATTGGTATTGGGTTTGGGTTTGTTATTATGGGTCTTGGTATGGTTTGGCTGGGCTTCAATCTCTTTGCTCTTCTTACAGCCCCCCAACCTGAAAATGCTCTCGTCCCATTTATTCCTGGTGTAACTGTGACCGGTCCAGATCTCCTATACATGATCTTACCCATCGCTATTATCATGTTTACTCATGAACTAGCCCATGGGATTGCGGCTCGATTAGAGGGAATTAAAGTAAAATCATCTGGGTTTCTTGCGATTCTTGTTTTGATTGGTGCATTTGTAGAAGTGGATGAAGAACAACTTGCACAAGAAAAACGTCTAACACGGCAACGAATTGTTGCAGCAGGGTCTTTTATAAATTTAATTATTGCATTTTTTGCTTTACTCATTATGGTTAATATGTACGGAATTGGAGAGGGCGCTCATTTAGTTCACGTTTATGAGGATGGGCCTGCCTACGGGAAACTTTCCCCTAATGAAATAATTTTAGAAATTAATGGTACTTCCGTTAATTATTACAATCTCTCAGCTGCGTTGGACCCCTATAAACCATTCGATCCTGTCCTATTTACAGTTAGACTTGAAAATGGAACTCTTTTAAATCAGACAATCATCGCTGGATTCAATCGCCATAAATTGAATGAAACTCCCTGGAATACTCTAGAATTGTACAATGGGTCCCATAATACAGGTTCTCTAGATTCTCTAAATGAATCTGATCAAGTATTTTTATCCTTAAATTCCACAAACTCTTACCTAAATTTTTCCTTAATACTTAATATTTCAGCACTAAATATCTCTTTAGATAAGATTATTGGATTAGCAGTAGATATCAATTTAAACGCAAGTATAGACGAGTTTAATACAGCACAGGTTCTTCTCATCAATTTCTCTGATTCAAAAAAGAATTTTGAATTCTTTACTTTGCAAAATTTATCATCGGGAGTGGAACTCACATCAAATATTTCCAAAGCTGCCGGTTATAATCTAACAAATTATTTCAATTCTTCGTTTTGTCTAAATCTGAATTTTCTTTTTAACTCTACCACCGATTTCTCTATTTCTCTTGATTTATGTAGAATTTACGTGATCGAAAACAATACGGAAAGTTATTTTGGAATCGGCTATCAGCCTAATTATTTTGATAGAGAATTAGCTCTGATTTTCGGTCCTCTTACACCTCATGTCTATAGAACGCTACTTTATTTATATATATTTTCATTTGCTGTTGCCATTTTTAATCTTCTTCCTATTCCTCCCTTTGATGGAGACCATTTATTTGTATCTTTATTCGAGCCACCAACCCCTCCTTCAAAATCATCTCATTCAGAAAATAATGAAGATGATTCAAAAAAAGAAGCATCTAAACCAAAAGCACCTTGGACTTGGAGAAAAACTGTCATTTGGACTGTTAGAGGAATTGCAATTTTTCTATTCCTGTCAAATATAATTCTTTCATTAGTCTTATTCAATGTCTTTACCTTATTTTCCAGCATTTTTTAATAGTAGGGTCTCAATTTGAAAAAATGCATGAAATGTAACAAACAATCCGCATATTATCGTCCCTATTCTGGGGAGTATCTCTGCAAAAAACATTTCATAGAATCAATTGAACGAAAGGTCGCCCGGACCATCGCACGCCATAAAATGCTCCAAGAAACAGATAAAATTGGCGTTGGAATTAGCGGCGGCAAAGATAGTACCGTACTCCTTTATATTCTCCAAAAAATTGAAAAGCGTTTTCCACAATCATCCCTCATCGCTATTACTATTGATGAAGGGATTTCTGGTTACCGTGAAGAAGGTCTAAAACTGGCGACTCAACTCACTTCGGAGCTTGGCATTGAACATTTTATTACATCATTTAGAGAACTCTATGGCTATTCTTTAGACGAAATCGTTCAAATCTTCAAGAAAAAATCAAAAGAACAACATACTGCCTGTTTTTTTTGTGGAATCTTACGTCGCCGTAGCTTAAACCAAGTTGCTCGCAATTTAAAAGTGGATAAATTAGCTCTTGGTCATAACTTGGATGATGAAGCCCAAACTGTCTTGATGAATATTTTTCGAAGCGATATTATTCGAATGGGGCGCACTAATTTAAATCTCAGGCAAGTTCATGATTTATTTGTCCCTCGGATAAAACCTCTACGGGAAATTCCTGAACGAGAAATTGCTGCATACGCATTCTTTCGTGATTTGCCATTTCATTCCCAAACTTGCCCTTATGCAGAAGGCGTGCTCCGGAATGACATTCAGCGAATTCTCAATGAAATGGAAGCAAAACGCCCAGGAACTAAGCACTCAGTGCTTCGTTCTGGCGACAAAATTCAGCAACTCCTCCAAATTAAACAAGAAATTCACCTGTGCCCTATTTGCCACGAACCTGCTACTGAAAAAATTTGTAAGTTTTGTAAAATCATGCAAAATCTCCAAAATCATTCTACAAAGAATATTTAAATAACAAGATGTTATAGAAATCTTGATAGGCTAGCCGGGTGTTTAGGGCGGCACCTGAAGGATTATTCCGGACCGCAAGTGCTCTATAGGGCGGGGCAAAAGCCGATGTGAGGCTCTCGGAACGCTCATACGAGCTCTATCAATGGCAATGAGGATTCGCCCATTGGGATTGGCGGTAGATAGGGCTCCTTCTGAAGGGAAGGAAGTCACTATCTTTTAATAGGCGAACCCAGCGAGGCCAGGGATGGAGCAGCGTAAGCCTTAACGCCCAATGCTCATGGTCACCGGATCTGAGACCAGATAGAGAAGTTCGGTGAGCGGGAAGGTGTCGAGCATCGGGCCTATCCACCTCCTCTTTTTAAGTTTAAAAATAAAAAAATGGCGCCGAGAGAGGGATTTGAACCCTCGCGATTTCGCGACTTATCACTCATCTTGATAAGTCGAGCCGAAGCCACGGGTTTAGCAGACCCGCTTTAGGTTAGAAATTTGAGTATTACTCTAAATTCCTACCAGGCTAGAATATCTCGGCTTTTTTCAGATTTTATTATATTCTTGATATTATATCATAATATTAGCAAATCAATTAGTTTCTATTCCCGTATTTAAATTTTTCAGAGAAGTTTCCAAATCTGATAGAGAATGATAGCCGCTGTCCCAATCGTCCCAATATCCGCCGGGACCTCAAGATATATATCAATTCCAAATTCCAACTCCCGCTTTGACAATCCAGGGTCACTGCCTCCAAATATAAGTAGGATTTTCTTTTTAGCTTTTAACTCTTGAATTATCATTCCAGGTTCAAATTTATGCTTCGCATAAGGTTGGGGTGCTACCACATAAATTATGTCTGGATTTAATAATTCAATTATATCTGGAATATCTTCCACATATAACAGATTCCCTCCTTTCTTAAAAATTATTTTCTGGGCTTGTGGCACTCCTGACATGGCCGCTGAGCCAACTGCTTTCGAAATTATTATCGTTTTAATGCGAAACCCCAATAAAACTTGCGTGTATTCCTTTATCTTCTGAATCCCTGTCACATTATGAATCGCGACTAATAAATTCTCCATCATTCTAATCACCAATTTCTCTTTCTAAATTCACCTTATAAATTATCTGGAATCTAATTTTTCAAAACGAAAATATTTCATGAAATTATTTTTTTAAACTTTCGTGCATCTTCATACATATAC
>SUPS01000258.1 GCA_005191415.1 Candidatus Helarchaeota ASGARD archaeon Hel_GB_A | reverse complement strand
GAGGTTTAAAAATAATAGGTAATCCAAATTAAAAGAATCAAGGCTAATTGAAAGATAACAATGCCCGTAAATATCCCTAAAATTTCAGTTTCCGTCTTCATAATCTTCACCAAGATTTTACAAATGTAATATTTTATATGAATATAATAGTTTATCTTAATATATTATTATCGTAGAATAAAAGATTTTTGAGTAGATATCTACTTTTCAAAAGATTAAAAAAATATGAGAAATTTCGAAAAGAAGAGGGGTTAAAGTTTAGAAAAGGACAGGGATTAAATTTAATACATTAACTAAGGGAGAAAAGGCGCAAATTACACAGGTCATAAAAAAGGTATTGATAATAGCACCAGTAAATATATTTCCTGTCTTTTGATAAAGATATGCTGAATTTATCGCGATTAAAAGTAAAATTGGAGTGGATATCACGATGACCATCATCAAAAAGTAATTATTAACGATTAAACAGAGACTTGTGATGTAACTAACTAAAAATAGCATCATATATCCAAAAAATAGTAAAGTTGAGTGAAATATTCCTTTAAATCCAGCCGATAATTTTGGCTGGAGGGTAATTTGAAATAAAATACTGAAAATAATCATGATACATAAAGTAATTGCGAAATACAAGGGAAACCAGGGATATTTATAAATAGAAGGTGCAATTCCCAAATAATTTAAGCCAACAGAAACATAGATTATTGTATATAGAAGAGCGGCTAATATTATACCCATTATTATTTGTCTAACTAATTGGTCTTTGGAAATTTTGAATGGTATTTTAAGCATTTCACGTAATGATTTATTATTTTTCTTACACATTCTCCAAAGTAAAATAATAATCCCAACGATTTGTCCAAAAAGAAACATTACCATGGCACTCGCTAATGGTAGTGGAGAAAGAAATAAAATCGGGATCATCATAAGCATTCCCGGGATCCCTAATATGAGTGAGTAGAAAAGGGTTTTAATCATTATCCTCTTAATAGATTCATTAGGGAAGTCTATATTGGGAGGTTCATCGGGATTTTTTATGAGTACATTTGAAAGTGGAGTAATTATAAAGTAGAATAAGAATAGTCCACTAAATAATTGTAGAAAAAAGATAACTGCACGAATGTTCACATAAAAATTCGAATCAACCGGCATCACGTCGGGGAATGTGTTTAACAACCAATCTCGTGCTTCTCTTATTACGTCTTGGTCCCAAGCAAGGCTAACATGATCTGCATCATCATCCAAGTAAATCATCGAGGCATTTCCATTTTGAAAACTTCCATATAACCGATTGACCACAATATCTTCAGGAGTCATATTCAGTCGCTTTCCCATAGCCTCCTTAGTTCCTTCCAGTGTGAAAACTTCATCAAATTTCGCTTGTATCATTAAAATATTAAGGGTACGATTTTGAATTTCTGCTTTGGTAATATTTAAAAAAGTACCAACTCCAATGAAACACTTGAAAGCGCTATTATTTTTCACAATTTGATTGCCAGGCCAGCCTCCCATGGAAAAGCCAAGGTATCCCAAGTTATTCATGTCAATATCGCCTCTTGAATTTAGATAGGTAATTATCGCTTTTACGTCGTAAATCAATCGGCTCCAATTGAGCTCCCCAGAACTCATTCCATGTCCTCTAAAATCAAGAGTAACTGCAATAAATCCTGCAGCAGCGAATTCAATAGCATAACTTTTCATCCATTCTTTACTATCCATTATCCCATGTCCAAGAATAATAGCTTTTCTGCCTATTTCTTCCTTCTTGGGTTCAAATACATTGAATACAATTGTTTCACCATCTTCACTTTGAGCGGTTAGACCGTATGTAATTTTAATACTAGTTGGAATTAAAAATATTAGGACCGTTCCCATTATAAACAGCGAAAGAAATGCGAAAGTAAATAGAAATCGCCTAGACTTTAAATTTCCCAGAGCCATTTTATATCTTCGTTCATTAGCTTCATTCATTAGATTAGAATTAAAAGTATTATTTTCATTCTTAAAAATTATTTTCGAAATCAATACCAAAAAGCTCATTTTTCTGAGATTTAATGGCAATTCTTAAAGCTGGTTGGATGGAATTATAAAAGTGAAGTGCGGTTCGAGGGTATCAATTGCTTCTACAGGTTCGTCTCCGAATTTCCAACCATAAAACTGAATTGTAATATTCTCATGGGTGATATCTAAGATGGTAAATCCTGCTTCTTCATAACTTGAAAGGTTCTCGATGACCTGTAAATCGGTAGGGGGTGTCGCTTTTATACCACGTAGCCCCCCTGAGGGAAAACCGCCCCCATCAACCCCCAAAGACCCCGTTAAAATCGAAGGAATAGGCTTTGCACTGAAATTTAATTCTCTACTTTTTAGGATCATTCCTGCCGTCTGTGCGTGTATATCCCCGCAAATAAAGAGTGGAGTGCTATTTTCCATTGAAAGAGTAGCATTTAGAATTCGATTGTGCTGCTCAAACCATCCTTGTTGCCACATATATTTCGTTAAATTTGTTGTTAAGATCGCTTTTCCGTTTTCTTTCGTTTTAACATCAGGATACCATGATAACCATTTGCCACAGCTCCAACCAAAACTAATAGGGGAGAAATTTATCACATAGCTAGTTTCCTCCGCAGTCATTCTGTTAATTATCCATTGTTCAACATCTAGCGGAATAAATGTCGCGTTCGCACCCGTCAGTGTGATATATCTTCTAACATCGTAAAATAATCCTTCCAAAAGGTCCCCATATCGTAAAGTGCCGAAGCATTCTGAAACATTTTCCGCTCGATCTGCGGCCCCGGTGCTTGGAAGTGCTTGAGGTCTATTAGAATCCGGGAGAAATTCCGGTAGATATAGTTTCTGAGCGGCGCGACATAGTTTCAAACTAAATGTATCGGGGGGAAAGGTAGTACATGCGGAGATAAACGGATTCATCCATGCCAATAGGAGCTGCCAATCAAATTTGTCCTTTTCAATAGCATCATCGTTACAAAAGTAATCATGATCATCCAAAAGAAAGAAGATAGGAATGGATCGGCATGCAGTTCCATATAAATAAGCGATTTGTGGTCCTACCGCTTTTTTAAGGACGTCTTCGTTTGTCGTTCCAAGCACATCTTTTGAAGGATCAAATTGTCCTGAATATTGAATTGCTCTTCGTGAATCGCCCATCAATTTGGAGGATACTCCATACCTTATATCGTAATAAATCTGGTCGCCCATGCTGATTACTATATCAGGTTTAAACGACAATGCTTTATTCAATAGCTTCTGCCGAATTGCAAGTGGAATTTGCCCCATACCATACCATGTCCGACAAGCATCATGCCCCCCTGAGCCAGTAAATGCTAGGATTCTTAGACTTTTCGGAGTTGAATTGGGTAAAGGAAATGTTTTGAGGGGCCATGAGTCGCACAGATTCTGCCCTAGCGCATCCTCGAGAGTTAAAAGATAAGTGGTATTCGGGTTTAAATTCGGTGCATCAAAGCACCAAAAATAACCTGCTGTATCCATCTGCATACCTGGGAATTTTGTCCCATTCACATCAAGGCGCGGATTACTCAGTGCGATTTCAAATGATGTTTTCAAAAGAATTCGATTCTCACTTACAGCAGGAAGAATATGAACTACGGAGCCATGATCCCATTCAGAATCTGGGTGGTTAGGGGTCATATGAACAGGGATAAATGGAATATAAAAGTAGAAGCCGATTAGGGATAGTAAAATGATTAAAGCGGCAAATCGGAAGATGCGTTTCCACCGCTTAGTGACTAAGAATGAAAAGAGAAATAGAATAATTACTGACAATTCAAGAATTATTACAATTAAAAGTGGCGATAATAAATATTCTAAAACGGCTGAGATATCGACAATTCCACTGGAAGCTATTAAGATTAGCAAGATAGGAAAAATACTTAAGATCCCTATTGCAATCAAGATTCTGACTTTTTTACTGAGCAATTTTTTGGTCCCAGCGCTTTGTGATTCTTTAAAAATATTAAATGAGGTTTGAATTAAAAAACTAATTAAAACAATTAAAGATTAATGAATAATTAAAGATTAATTATGGATTGCTCATAATGTGAAAGAAAATAAATTAGGAAGTGGAGAAAAATGCCAGATAATGCGTTAAGTACGCCAGTTTATTTTGATGAACATGCAGACCTAGGCATTTTAAAGGATAAATGCGTAGCAGTGATTGGGTATGGAAATCAAGGGCGCGCACAAGCGTTAAATCTTCGGGACAGCGGTATTAACGTGATCATTGGAAATATTGAGGATGAATATCGCGAAAAAGCAATAGGTGATGGATTTAAGGTCTATTCTATTTCCGAAGCAACAAGAAAATCGGATATTATTATGATCTTGATACCAGATGAAATTCAACCAGAAGTTTTTAATAAGGATATCCTACCAAACCTTTCAGAAAATCAGGTAATTGATTTTGCGACAGGCTATAACATTGCTTTTAAAGATATTACGGGACTTAATCCACCCGAATTTGTTGATGTGATTATGATTGCGCCCCGTATGATTGGAGTAGGAGTTCGGGAATCTTATTTATCGGGGGAAGGATTTTTCAGTTTTGTGGGGATTTACCAGGATCATTCCGGCTCGGCGAAGGAAATTCTTCTTGCCTTAGCGAAGGCGATTGGTACAACCAAAAAGGGAGCTATTGAAACGACTTTCGAGCAAGAAGCCCATTTAGATCTTTATACAGAACAGGTCTTTGGTCCAGCTTTTGGAAATGTCCTGAGAAACTCAATTAAAGTTTTGTTAGATGAAGGATACCCCCCCGAAGCGGTCCTTGTGGAGATATATATGAGTGGTGAATTATCTTTTACCCTGAAAGAAATGGCTGAAGTCGGTATTGTAGAGCAAATGGATTTTCATTCGCCAACAAGTCAATACGGAAGCCTAACCCGAGGGGCAAATTATATCGATCCGAAATTGCCAGAAATTATGAAGAAGAGCTTAAAAGAGATTCAATCTGGGAAATTCGCGAGAGAATGGGCTCGAGCCCAAAAACGGAAAAAAGACCCTTTAAAACCATTAAAGGAAGCCGCTAAAAATATTCCGCTCGTCCAAATCGAAAAACAAGTGCGGGAAAAATTGAGGATCAAACCAAAGGACATTTAATTTTTTTTATTTAGGGAATATCTCACGAGGCAAAAGAATTGTAAGTTTTCCTTTAAACTTTATTTTAAAA
>SUPS01000257.1 GCA_005191415.1 Candidatus Helarchaeota ASGARD archaeon Hel_GB_A | reverse complement strand
AATTTTGACGTTCCTCACGGCTTTGGGATCTAATTTTTTTGGCGCATCCGTGTGATTACCTAGGGTACTCATCGAATTCAACTTCTTCTCAAAACTTTATAGGAATCATATCTATTAGTTTATGAGTTTTGGTAATTTATTTTTTATTATTTATACCATACAATGACCAAGGCCTTTGAAAAACCTTGCGTATTATTCTTTTTCTCCGCCTCGGTCTTCTAAAAAACATTCCAATTTTCCACTTTCGAAAAAGCTAAGCACTGAATGCAACAAACTCTTCGAGGGTCGCCAGGGCAACGGACCAACTTCCGATGGTGCTAAGCAGTTCGGCGAAGGTCTGGTGCTCACCTCCAATACTTTGATCTTTACGACGGTCCCACGTCGTATAAAATTTCGGGTAGAGTTTTGAGAACCCTTTTGTTGGGCATTGTGGAAGGATTGCCCATTCCCGGGATGCATCGCGGTAAATCACCTGAAATGGGCTCTCGCCAGGGGGATTCTCACAGAGGTAGAGGTCTTTCAACCCGAACCCCAATTTGATATGCAAGAATGCTTGCATATCAAAAATGTGAAGTATTAATAACATTTATGGCGGGTTTTGTAAATAGATTTACGGATAAATTACGTGCCCCCGTACTAGACGAATTATTCGCAACGACTGATTGGCGTCAAATTCATAGTATTGAAAAACCTAAACGTAAAAAATTTCTCTTGGATTTATATGTAAAACAACTTAAAGAAATTGGAGGAGCTAAATATATAAGAAACTTTGAAATGATTGGTAAAAATAATCAAACAATTTATTATTTAATTTATGGAACAAAGCACTGGAAAGGATTGGAAGCAATGAAATATGCAATGTGGAACGTTGATAGGCGCGGTATTTACAGGTTTTCAGATTTAACTGATATTAACCAGACCTATCTCATAGATTATAGTTCTACAACTCATTGGGTTCCAATAGTAGCAGAAATGGTTTTTAAAGAATTTAAGGGAAAAACTGTTCAGATTGATTCAATTCATAAATTCGTTATAACAGAAACGCCATACCTTTTCAAGAAAGGAGAAATACTTAGATATCTTGAAAAATCTGAACCCCCTAAAATTATCCAAGTTAGGGGTAGAAGGAGAAAATTAACATTTCCAAATGGTTGTTTTATCACATTTTCCAAATAATTAAAGAAATTATTTGGAAAGAATAAAAACTTGGTAAAAGCTATTTGAATGTCGATGTATTTCTCAAATAGCTCGCCTTCTGGATGTCGATGTATTTCTTTAGTTTTTTATTGTAATAACGGTTCTTATTATGTATAAAAAAAATTTAGAAAAATTCTTTTCCTTTGAGATGAATTAATAAGTTTGGTGAGAAAAATGGAAGAAAATCCGTATCAAAATGCTCTGAAACAACTTGAAATTGCGGCAAAACAAATTAATTTAGAGCCGTGGATTCACGAGATTTTGAAACACTGTATGCAAATTTCGGTAGTATCGCTTCCAATCAAGATGGATGATGGCACCGTAAAGGTTTTTACGGGGTATCGAGCTCAACATAGCACGGCTTTGGGCCCATCTAAAGGAGGAATTCGCTATTCTCCAGATGTGACTATGGATGAAATAAAAGCTTTGAGCATGTGGATGACTTGGAAATGTGCTGTTGCCGAATTGCCGTATGGTGGTGCGAAAGGAGGAATAGTTTGCGATCCAAAGAAATTATCGAGGGGCGAGCTAGAACGACTGACAAGAAGATATACATACGCCATAATAAATATGTTAGGACCCAAAAAGGATGTACCTGCCCCTGATATTAATACTGATAAGCAGGTTATGGCATGGATTATGGATTCGTACTCTATCGGAGTTGGAGAAACGACTCTTGGCGTTGTTACGGGGAAACCAATTTCTATTGGGGGATCTCAAGGACGAGAATGTGCAACGGGGCGGGGTCTCTCATATGTTGCGCGCGAAATCTGTAAAAAGCTGGGAGTAGCCTTAGGTCCAGAGACGACCGTTGCGATCCAAGGGTATGGAAATGTAGGTTCAGTAGTAGGCGTCATCTTGGGGCAAGAAATGGGATGTAAGATTGTAGGTGTGAGTGATATTATGGGAGGCGTTTATAATCCAAATGGGATTGATCCACTCCTGTTAAAGAAACACAAGAACGAAACAGGGTCAGTTGTTGGATTCCCTGGAACACAAGATATAACGAATGAGGAATTACTGGCCCTGGACTGTGATATCCTCGTTCCTGCGGCAGTAGAAAATCAAATTACGAAGAAAAATGCGAGAAATGTGAGGGCAAAATTAATTATTGAAGGGGCAAATGGACCAACCACCACCGAAGCTGATGCAATACTTGAAAAAGAAGGCATTATTGTTGTACCTGATATATTAGCCAATTCAGGTGGAGTTATCGTAAGCTATTTTGAGTGGGTTCAGGATCTGTATAGTTATTTCTGGGATATTGACCGAGTCAATCAAGAATTGGAAAGGCACATTGTAAAAGCTTTTCACAAAGTTTATAATTTAGCTCAAGAGAAAGATGTATCTCTGCGGACAGCCGCTTACATGCTCGCCGTGGGACGTATTGCAGAAGCCATCCGAGTTCGTGGGTTATATCCATGAGCTATTTATTTATGCCATATAATTTTTCTCTACATTTAGTTATATCTTTATTAAATATTTCCTTTCTATTCTTTCTCTGATATCCGTTCAATTCGTATTTAATCTATTATGAAACTTTCAAAATTATCAATTATTCTCTCAGAATTGATTTAAACGTCAATGAGGTAATTTTGAATAATAAAATATATATAACAATAGTATTATAACAATATTTTGAGTAAATCTATCTTTTAAAAAATTCGTCGTTTATAATAGAGCAAGTAGAAAAAGATCCCGATGGCGATGAACATTCCCACGATCGAGACCCCTAATTTGAGTCCATCGATGCTTGCAAAGATGATAAGGCTGGGGGGGACTTGATTAAATTCAATTAAGTCTTTGAAGAGGGCGGAGTGAATTTTGAGAAATGCAAAGATAGAAGTAATTCCTAGGAAAACAAAAATAAGAGAAAGCCCGAAGATGACCCGTGTTTTTTGTGATTTCGGACTTGTAAAGAGGATAAATTTGAAAATACCCAAGCCTCCAATTTCAAGTTGAGGATCTTCCAGTTTATCAGTAGATAAGGCGAAATTATAAGCAGAGCGATATGAGGAATAAGCAAAAAGTCCAATAGTAATAGCGAGCGAACTCACTTCAAATAAATTTTCGTAGCTTTTCAGGGTGATGGTAGCAGGATCAACAGTTAATTGCCGAATTAGATCGCCATTATAAATCGAGGTGATTTGGTGAATCAAATTCTGGTAGTCTTCCGGGGTGTATAGGATGAAATAATACACAAAAATAATCCCTATGATAAAAATGCTGGCGAAAAATACTCCGAAAATGCGAAATGTGTTGGGATGCTGAATTTTTTTCCCGTAGGAGCGGAAAAATCGATAGAGCCATCGTGCAATTCCAATTTGGAAATAGCCGAATATAAAGAATAACGGGATAAGGATAAGATAGAGATAGAAAAAGAAGAAGCCAGAACCTACAAAGATTTCAGGGGCATAGAGATTACCATACGGTTGGTAGGCGTCATAAATGGATGAACTAAAAAGATTAAAGAAATAATATTCAAAAACAACGGCAATTCCAATCGTGATTAATACCCCTAAGATTCTGAGCTTGCCTTTCAAAATGAGATCAAAGCCTTTTATAATCAAAGGAATAGCAACCAAAACTCCAAACCAGAGCGCGAGGAATAAAGGATTATAATAGGCATTAGTATTAATCGAGTCAGAAAGATAATGAGATGTGTCCCTTACATCAATAAAGATAAAATTATAGAAAAGTAGGAAGGATGCAAGCACTTGATTAAAGAAGATCGCTAGACTAATTAAAGCAGTTCGTTTTGTAAAGCGATACCAAATAAGGAGGGTGATACTCCAAGCGACAATAAAAATAATCCCAATTACAATCGCGGGACTCGTAATCGATGAGGTTGATAAAAATAAAGGCAATAAGATGATAACAGGAGAAAATATCACGATACTAAGAGGTTTTGAAAGATCATTATTTCGGTAGTAAATTGCCGCTATTAAAAACAAAAAGCAAAAGAGTACAGGGATGAAAATAATAAGAAACCATAAAATAGAAGGCACCAAGGAGTTAGAGGCAGAATTCGCAATAAAAGTAAAAAATCCAAATTGTTGTTTTTCAGAAGGATCGATTAAATAAGAATAGATAGCAGGGTTACCTGAAAGGAAATCAGCGAAAATATACACCCCAATTGCAATAAAACCTCCAATACTGAGAAGATAAATAAAAACTATCAGCACAGAGGGACCTATTTTCATTGTTTCCCGATTGAAAGGAAGAATTTTTTCAAGGAACGAATTGAAGAGGCGAACAATTCGGGGCGGGGTGCGCCCAACACGTTCATATTCTTCAAGCATTAGAGGGACAGCTGCAACTAATGTGGTGAACATTACATAAACGTAGGTCAAAACAATGGCAAAGATATTTGAAGTCAGCATTAACACGCCAAAGAAAATTAGAAAATCAATAAATGCCATTGAAAAGATGCTAAGTCTTAGATAAGTTTTTTCTTCCAACGTTCTTTCAAGGCGTTCTCGTGCTTTAGTTAATTTTTTCCTTTCGCGTTTCTCTTGTTTTGTTAATTTTTCAGATTTGGTGCCTTCCAATGCATCCATAAAAATCCAGCCAGATTAACCAAGTATGAAAGAATAACCAATTCTCATTTTTTAGTATTTTGTGAAATCTATTCTATATTATCTAGACTATACAATGACCAAGGCAATTAAAAAACCTTGAGAATTATTCTTTTTTTCCGCCTCGGCCTTCTTTAAAAAGTGTTCCAATTTTCCACTTCCGAAAGGGCTAAGCATAGAGTGCAATGAATTCTTCGAGGGTCGCCAGGGCAACGGACCAACTTCCAATGGTGCTGAGCAGTTCGGCGAAGGTCCGGTGCTCACCTCCTATACTTTGGTCTTTACGACGGTCCCACGTCGTGTAAAATTTCGGGTAGAGTTTTGAGAGTCCTTTCGAGGGGCATTGCGGCAGGATCGCCCATTCCCGGGATGCATCGCGGTAAATTACCTGAAATGGGCTCTCGCTAGGGGGATTCTCACAGAGGTACAGGTCTTTCAACCCAAACCCCAATTT
>SUPS01000027.1 GCA_005191415.1 Candidatus Helarchaeota ASGARD archaeon Hel_GB_A | reverse complement strand
CTAGTATCAATTAGCGTTATAATTGGCATTTTCTGGTTTATCCTTGCGCCATTTATAGAAGAGCCCTGGTTGCGGGAACGATTCGGCGCTACATATGGTGAATATTGTCAGCAAGTCCCCAGATTTATTAAATTTTTCTGCATTCGGATTTAGAGAAGTTTGAATCAAGGATTATTCTTTGTAATTTTATTAAGCTCCTCATCGAAATATTCAAAATGCTTACGATTCTCTTCACGCGATTCTTGTTCCCATTCTTCCGGCGAAATCTTTACATATTTTGGAAGAATAAGAGCATCTAAAATTGAAACTTTTTTCTTTGCGATAATAACTCCTTTAGACTCTTCAAAAATAATTTCATCACCCCTTCCAACGACTCCTTTCTTAGGCATATATTCACATTCTTTTTCGTTTTTCACTTGATATTCGTTAATAATTATTAGTTAAGTAAGTTATTTTAAATATAGATAATAAATTTAGTAATAAATCTAAGCAAGAGAAAAATCAATTTTTTGTTATTTAGACCTTTTTTCGATTATCTCAAAATGTCGAGCGACTTGGTCGTAATCGCTTTTGTAAATGTGTAAGCTATTACTGAAATCGACATATTGGATGAATTCCAGGTTTAGGCGATCGGCTAGCCACTTGGCAAATTCGGTGAATCCTAGAACATTGGCACCCCATGCTTTGTATAAATCACGGCTTCGCCAATGGGTTTCAAATACCATATATTTCTTTTCGATTATACGGATCCAGATACGTTGGAGGCAAGGAGCGCCTGAGATTACTAAATCTTTATGAGGTTCCCAGGTAGTAACCTGCAGTTTTCGGCTGATGGGTTCTTCTATTGCTTTTTGAATGAGCATTTCAAGCTGGTTAATGCCTTCATTAACTTTAAATTCTTTTTGAGTAATACTGTCAAAGAGTTTCATAAGAGGTAATTTTTTCTCTTTCAATAGCTTAAGGTGTTTCGGTTGGACGAGACCCCAGCAAAATAGGCGTTCGTGGTAAGTATAGCTTTCAATACCTTCCAGAACGCGGTGATCCATGTCGCCGTCCAATAAATCGCGGACATATTGTTTTTCGCGATACGGTTTTTTCTTATCGGGACCTGTCATGAACATTGAAACGCTAATGAAATCTTTTCTAGAAAAGCGGGGCTCCTTTAGTGGATTTGTTACATTGACTAAGACAGTTGCTTCCTTGCTATATTGGTCTGAATAATGTTGTTCGATTTCCAATCCTTTGTACCAGACAGCTTCTACGGCTTTTTCCCATGCTTCGCCGCAAGTCTCTGCCTCAATAAACAGAACTGGCAAATGAGTAACCATTATCTTCAAAACCTTCCGCTTAACTGTTATTTTACGTCGTTTTATTACCTATAAAAATTTTATTCCAATGAAAATTAAAATGGTATAATAAATTAAATTTAAATCGGTCTATTTTCTTAATATTTCGTTAGTTCGAAAAGATTTTAAATTTTAAACCATTTTGTTTTTAAAGGTTAATGAAACATGGATCGTGGAACGAAAAAATTTATTGGATGTCCGTCTTAGTATAGGTGAAATCCATCAAAACAAAGTATGGGCCCATAGCGTAGTTGGATAACGCGCAGGCCTTCGGAATAAAAAGATGAGGAAAGCCTGAGACAATTTAGTAATAAATTGGGGCAAGTCCGGGGTTCGAATCCCTGTGGGCCCACCAATCTTTAATCTTGCGAAATATATATGAAAAATTCCGAAACCCTTCCAAACTTAGCCCATTTCCGACTATAATTATTGAGATCCCCACTTTTAGATATTGAATATGAAAACGAAACAAATTTTAAATAGAATATCTCATTTACCTACACAGGAAAGTTTTCACGACGTTCCCCGCGTAGTTTAGTCTGGAAGAGCGCCCGGCTGTAGTTCGTCGCATAATCGAGCTGGACAAGTGTCCTACAATGAGATTATGTCAGCAGGGACCGGGATGTCGCTGGTTCAAAAGGGTTTGAAATCGCTTCAAGCCCAGAAAATCCGGCCGCGGGGACTTTCCTCTCTATTATCTGTGAAAGGGATTTACTTAGAGTTGCTGGTAGAGACTAATACGAAATATTAAAAAATAATGAAAATGACGTATAAACGAAGTAAAGGGTTCGTCATTCAATCCCTTAGATAGATGCCCCAGTAGTGTAGCGGCTAGCGTCTGGTAGATATTCCTAACCAGATGGACGATTCATCTAGGACTGTCACTCCTAGGACCCGGGTCCGAGTCCCGGCTGGGGCGTTTATTCATGGGCTCGTAGCTCAGCTAGGCAGAGCGTCGGGCTTTTAACCCGATGGTCGCGGGTTCAATTCCCGTCGAGCCCGTTCCTATCTCTTTTTTCGTAATATAACGATCCTTTTGAAAGTTAATATTCAATTCATGTAGTGCTCCTGTGATTTTTTCCTCCGTTAAAATTTGACATGAATTTTTCGTGATTTTTGGATAAATTTATTGGAATACAATGGATTGGAAGGAGAGTAAAATTTAAATTAGAGGTATTTAGTTTTGAAATGGTCTTTATATCGAAAAATTTATAGGGAACGTTTTTTTCTATAAAGAAAGAGTTTTCGCGATGTTGTTTTTTCACAATGATGGAGAATCAACCCCATTTTTCATAGATGCAGAAAAATATGAGGTATTCCAAGAACGAATGCTTAATAAATCGTAATTTTACGCGATTGAAATATAATTAGAGAGAATGGTGTGTCCTAATGACAAGTAATATTGAAAATTATGAATTTGATAGATGGATTTTAATGGATGCTTTCTTTAAGGAAAAAGGTTTAGTTCGTCAACATTTAGATTCCTATAATGTTTTTATTGAAAAGACAATACAAGAAGTCGTGGATGAAGTTGGTCGAATCGAACCAGATATTCCACAATATTATGTAAAATTGGGGCGAATTACTATAGGGGATCCCACAATCAGGGAGGCAGACGGATCAGTTAAGCCGATCTTTCCGATTGAAGCAAGAATTCGTAACCTAACATATTCTGCTCCATTGTATCTGGAAATGATTCCGGTTCGAAAAGATGAACGAACTGGAATCGAAATTGAGGGAGAAGCAGTAAATGTCTATATTGGACGGCTCCCAATTATGCTTCGTTCAAATGTATGTTTATTGAAGGATATGAGCGATGAAGAATTAATTAAACATGGAGAGGACCCATTAGACCCTGGTGGTTATTTTATTATTAATGGATCAGAACGTGTGCTTGTAACAAGGGAAGACCTTGCACCTAATAGAATACTAAGTGAGGAAGCTAGTAAAAGTTTGTCAGCAAATTATGTTGGGAAAGTTTTTTCGACTTCACAGGGGTTCCGTGCTCCAGTAACCATTGAACAGCGTAATGATGGATCTTTACGTGTTTCGTTTCCATCGGTTCCTGGAAAAATCCCATTTGCGATATTAGTTCGTGCTTTAGGATTAGTAACAGATAAGGAAATTAGTGATGCGATTTCAGATGACCCTTTAGTTCGTCGCCAACTCATTCCTACCTTAGAAGCTGCATCTCCCATTTATGTTCCGAAAGATCCTCAAGGAACAATTGATAACGCTTTAGATTATATAGGAAAACGAGTAGCGGTAGGGCAAACAAGAGAATATCGTTTACGACGGGCAGGACAAGTCTTAGATAGGTATTTACTTCCGCATATTGGTCGAACTAGTAATGATCGAATTAAAAAAGCCTATTATCTTGGTCAAATGGCGCAACGAATTATCGAATTACAAATAAATAAGCGCATTCCAGACGATAAAGATCACTATGCAAATAAAAGGCTTAAATTAGCAGGTGATCTACTTACAAGCCTCTTTCGAGTTGCATTTCTTAATCTCTGTCGTGATATTAAATATCAGTTGGAACGAACTGCAGTGAGAGGGCGCGCCCCTAATATTAAAACTGCAGTTCGCGCGGATGTTGTAACTGAACGTTTACGTCATGCATTAGCAACTGGAAATTGGGTTGGTGGAAAAGCGGGAGTTAGTCAATTATTAGATCGTACTAATTATATTTCGGCACTAAGCCATCTCCGCCGAGTTGTTTCTCCTTTAAGTCGAAGTCAGCCACATTTCGAAGCGCGTGACCTACATCCCACCCATTGGGGTAAGATCTGTGTTGCGCCCTCTACGAATGTTCTCTTGGGTGATGGTGTCTCGCAAGACCGAATAGGTAATATGGAAACGAATTATTACGATTTTACTGTTACAACCGTAGATGAATACTCTCATTTACAAGTGCCCTCAAAAATTATTGCATTTCAAAAGGTGTCTGCACATGAATTAGATAAGCGTGTGCTTAAAATTCAAACTATAACTGGCAGATCAATTTTGGCTACAGAAGACCATCTATTCTTAACCGATCGGGGCTGGGTTCCCGCTGGAGATTTGAAGCTTAACGATAAAGTCTTAATTCGTCCAACTCTAGATCCCTCCAGCGAAGTTGATGAGGAGGAACGGGGCGTATTTACAATACTGGATTCAGAAGATATTGAATCAAAAGCTGATCGCGAAGAACTCATAAATCTTGGGCTGTTGCCACTGGATTCTGATCATCCTAAACTCCACATAATTGCGCGATTATTGGGTTTAGTATTAACAGATGGACATATAGGAAATACTGTGGAGTTTTATCTTGGAACAGAAACAGATGCAATTAATGTTTGTCAGGATCTTGAGGTATTAGGATTTAAACCAAACCCCATTATTTATAAAGAGAGGGTATTCCAGTTTGGTGCTGAGCAAGAAGAAATCACATACGGTACTTTTGTGACTGCCAAAGGTGGTGTCTTCAAGCGATTAATGGTTGCATTGGGGGCGCCAATTGGCAATCGTGTTGAACAGAAATCAATTTTTCCCAAATGGCTATTAAATACTCCAAAAAAAGTAAAAAGAGAATTTCTTGGGGCATTTATGGGAGGCGATGGAGCAGCTCCCTGGACTTATAAACGTAAAGGGCGAAAAGATAGTTATAAAATTCGAATCCCAGATATAGAGATTCATAAGCATCCGAATTACGTGGAATCTCAAATTGAATTCTTTAGAAATCTTAAGACCTTGTTCGAAGAATTCGACATTAAAATCAATCATATTAAAACCAAAGCAGTTAAAAGAAATGATCGAATTGCAGTTACTCTGGTTTTTGATGCATCAAAAGAAAACATACTAAAAATCTGTCGTAATATCGGTTATCGGTATTGTATTGAGAAACAAAATAAATCTCAACTTATTGGAGAGTTTCTCGCTTATCGGGAGGTACAATTGGTCAAAAGATTAAATGATCGGAAACAGATCATAGAACTTTACAATCAAGGAATGGAACCAAAACAAATTGCACAAACGCTGAATATTGGGTATCGAATTGTGACTTCTATTGTGGCAAGACGTTCTAAAGAACGTAATGTAGTCCATCCAAAATCAGCATGGTCAATTGGGCAATTTTTTGAGGAAACCTATGCGAACGTCGATACTGGGATGCTTTATGTCCCTCTAAAATCAATTAATTTGACTGAAGACGATATCATGTGTGATTTTACGACCGAGATAGATACACATACGTTTATAGCTAATGGATTTGTCACACATAATTGTCCAAATGAAACCCCAGAAGGTCCCAATTGTGGATTGGTAAAGAATTTGGCTCTCATGGCTTATATTTCAGTTGGGACAGATGATGCAAAGGTAGAAAAAATTCTCCTTGAATTAGGTTTACAACCGATTGAAGAAATTCGTGAAAAAGGACTGAAAAAAGGATTCCGTGTGTTCCTGAATGGACGACTTATTGGGGTCCATGATCAGCCTCAAGTTTTTGTTCAGCAAATTCGTCAAAAACGACGTAAAAACGAGATAGACCATGAGGTAAATGTTGCAATTTACGAGGATATCAGCGAAATTCAGGTCAATTGTGACGCAGGTCGGGCGCGAAGACCGGCAATTATTGTTGAAAACGGAAAATTAAAATTAAAAAAGGAACATATCGAGAAATTAAAAAATGGGGAGTGGCGCTGGACCGATTTAATAGAGAATGGAATTGTTGAATATTTGGATGCAGAAGAAGAAGAAAATGCATACATCGCAATGCATCTTTCTGAAGTAACGGAAGAACATACTCATTTAGAAATTGAACCATCCACAATTCTTGGAATTACAGGCAGTTTAATTCCTTATGCATCGCATAACCAGAGTCCAAGAAACACTTACGAAGCAGGAATGGCAAAACAAGCACTTGGATTATATGCCGCGAATTTTGGATTACGGGTAGATACAAGAGGGCAATTACTGCATTATCCTCAAGTTCCGATAGTTAAAACAAGGGCAATGGATGCTATTGCTTTCGATACAAGACCAGCCGGTCAGAACTTTATAGTTGCAATACTCAGTTTTCAAGGTTACAATATAGAAGATGCATTAATAATTAATAAAGCAAGTATCGAGCGGGGATTAGCACGATCATCATTTTTCCGTTCCTATGATGCAGAAGAACGCAAGTATCCCGGTGGGCAAGAAGATAAATATGAGATCCCGGATCGGTCAGTTCGGGGTTATCGCGCGGCTGAAGCGTATCGTCACTTAGGGGAAGATGGAATTATTGAACCAGAAATCGAAATTCATGGTGGAGAAGTCCTTATTGGGCGAACTTCACCTCCGCGATTCCTTGAGGAATATCGAGAATTTGAGCTTCCCGCACCAACAAGACGCGAAACATCCATAAATTTACGTCATGGGGAAAGTGGAGTTGTTGATAAAGTTATTATTACAGAAACAATCGATGGAAATAAACTAATTAAAGTTAAGGTCCGAGACCAACGTATCCCTGAATTAGGAGATAAATTCGCCTCGCGACATGGACAGAAGGGTGTATTAGGCTTAATCGTGCCCCAAGAAGATATGCCCTTTACCGAAGAAGGAATAGTTCCTGATTTAATTATAAATCCACATGCAATTCCCTCCCGAATGACTCTTGGGCAAGTTATAGAATCTATTGCTGGAAAAACAGCAGCTATGAAAGGTGTACGACAAGATGGAACCGCCTTTTCAACAACTCTAGAAGATGTTTGTAAAGAATTAGAAAAATATGGATTTAAATATACTGGCAGAGAAGCAATGTATAACGGAGTTACAGGAGAAAAATATGCTGCAGATATTTTCATAGGCATTGTTTATTATCAAAAATTGCATCATATGGTCGCTGACAAAATTCATGCAAGAGCCCGTGGTCCTGTACAGATTTTAACTCGACAACCTACAGAAGGACGGGCTCGAGAAGGGGGCTTACGATTTGGTGAAATGGAACGAGACTGTCTTGTAGGACATGGTGCCGCCTTACTTTTGAAAGAACGTTTATTAGAAGAATCTGATAAAACTACTATACTAGTTTGTAATAATTGTGGAATTCTGGCAGTATATGACCGTAATCGCGACCGATATTATTGTCCTGTTTGCGGTGATAAAGCGACGGTATCTAAATTGACTGTAAGTTATGCATTTAAACTATTAATTCAAGAATTAACATCATTACTGGTAGTTCCGCGATTAAAACTAAGAGAAATTGCGTAATAAAAACCAAAATATAATCCATTTTTCAAATTCGCCTACATTTTACCTTAACTTTCTCTAATTTTTAATTTTTTTACTAATTTCAGGAAAATTGAAGATCCTAAAAATCAGAATAAGAAGAAATAAAAGCATGTAATATATATTTTAATTTTAGTTCCTAAAAATGAGAGGATTCCCTTGGCAATTGCATTTGTCACAATTAAGGTGCAAGTTGGGCAAGTTCGAGAGGTATTATCTCAAATTCGTGAGTTAAAAAATGTTGTTGAAGCATATTCGATAACTGGACCTTACGATATTATCATAAAAATTGAGGGAGATAACTTAGAAAACGTAGCAAAGATGATTGTTACAAAAATTCATGAAATTCCTGGAGTACAGGATACCATTACATACATGGTTATTGATTTATGAAAATAATAGAAATTAACCTAAAATATACCCAATTTTTTTAACTAAATCGCGTCTAGCTTGTCTTTGCTCATCGTTCTCAATTGAATTTACTGTTTGACCATCAACTACTCCTAAGACAGCTCGACCTAGAGATGTTTCTGCAACAATCACTTCCAAGGGATTTGCGGATGCGACAAAGATAGTTACAACGCCAGGAATATTGCGAATAGTTGGTAGGACATTGATGGGATAGGCGCCTTGCATCATTATGATGAAAATATGGCTTGCGCCAATAGCTAAAGCATTTTTTGTTGCGAGCTTTCCAAGGCGTTCATCATTCTCATTATAACGGACTAATTTTGGTTCGGCTTCATTCATTGCAACTGCGCATTTGATTCCTGGGACAGTTGTAAGGAGCTCCCTAAAAATATTATCTGTTGTATAAATTGAAAAGTTTCCCTGTCCAATTATCACTTGATCTTCTTTTTCTTTCTCGATTGGAATTCTTTTTAATTCAATATCTGGCATCAAATCACCTCTAATTCAATAAAAGAGAACAGTGGCGTTGCCTTTAATTGAGGTTGATACTTTATAAATTTCAAATTCTGCCTTTCCATCTTCCGGAGGTTCAGTAAGCTTAACTCGAATTTTATCACCTTTTCGATACCATCCCCTCACAAATGCTTCCCAAAAAGATAAGGATTGGGGAATAATCTCAATACCTTCTGCTTTTAGCTCAACTTTATTTTTTTCTATTGTTTTTACTTCGCCATTTTCTAGAACAGTTTCATTCACTAATGATAATTTACAATTTGATAATAGATTTTCAAAAGTTTTAGCATCTATAGATTTATTTGTAGCTTGAGCGATTCCCTTGCAAAGTAAGCTCCATGCTTCCTGAACAATCTCTAGGTCTACTAATTTTTTTCCATTTTCCTGATATTTTTTAATTACCTTCCCTATGCTATATACCATATCATTTGGTCGAACCATTGCACGGAATTGGATGTTTATTTTTTTTAGTTTTCCCTGTGTTCCTAACCAATTTGTAAGGGTTTTAATCATCCATGCCATGGAAAAAAGACCATGTTGGATTACACCTTTTAAACCTGCAGCCATAGCAACCTTGTAAGTAGTATGAATTGGATTTCGATCGCCAGAAGTTTCTGCATATCGATTAATAGCCTTCCGGGTTACTGGTCCATCTACGCCTTTTATAATAGCGCCCTCTACAATTTCTTCAAATTTATTTGTAAGCATTCCCTTACCACTTGAATTTGATTTAGAAAGAGAGAAAAAAGAAAAAAATTGAAGTTACTCGGGTATTGCCACGGTTGCTGTGCCAACGATGGAGTCTCTTAGGCGGACAATTCCAAATCTGAAACTGTCTTTCTTTCGACTAATGATTTCGGCAGTTAATTTGTCTTTTCCTGGTCTGAACCAGTCTCTAACAACAGGTTCATCTAATACGGTTCGTTTTATATTGATTTCGACGCCATCAATATTTTTTATCTTAAATTCATATTCCCATTTACCAGTTGCAGGTGTGAATTCGACTTCAACTTCATATTCTGCATTTTCTAATTTCTTAATTAAATCTTCATCACTAATAGAAGGATCTGCTTTTCCCATACCTCGTACATAATAGGTTTTTGTGACTGATTTTATTTCTAAATCGACTAATTTTTCGCCATCTTGCTCGTACTTTTTTATAATTTTTCCAGAGAGTAATAGAAAATCACCTGGCCGCGCCATTCCGACCATTCGTCCGCCATAGGAGCGAACATTCTCAGCACCGATCCAATCTACTAGCATTTTACCTAAAAATGCGTGACTATAAAGCCCATGGGCAATCACGCCTTTATTACCTGCCCTAATCCCAGCGAATTCGTCTGTATGAATAGGATTTGTATCGCCACCCGCATTAGCATATACAATGAATTCAGATCTCATTAATGGACCATATTCCATCTTCGGACCAATCTCGCCTTCTTTTAACTCATCCCATTTTACCATTTAAAAACCTCCTGGCATGACTACAATCCCGATTTCACTATTGCAAACAACATCATTTGTGTCTGCTTTAACAGTTTCGGCGGTACATGTGATAACCAGCATACCATTGGATTTTAGCTCGATATTTTTAATCGTAGGGGTTGTAACCAATTTATCCTTGTCTTTTATAGGAGGGGCTCCTTTTGGAAAACTATAAACCTGACCTCCATGAAGTATTTTTAGAGGATTTTTAATCAAAGGAGACCCATCAGGTAGTTTTGCCTCATTAATACTCATTAGGGCGGGAAGTACATAAGCATTTGCGTAGGCTGGATGTGCAATGGGGTCATTCGGGTCATTATATTCAGGTTGCTTCGCTCCGATAGATTTAGCGAATTCTAACAACTTTTTCTTCTTCACTTTAAACTTTATTGGTTTCAGTTTCATTCCTATCAAAGATGAAAAATCACTCATTCTTCTTAACTCCTCTAAGTAGTTCTCTTTGCTTTAGAGACGAAAAGTCCCATAAAGGTAAATTTCCAATTTTCCAGTTAACTAAAAGACTTATAAGAATTATTCATTTTCAAAGAATTAAAAATCCTTCATAAAAAAATTAATAGTTAAACGGGATTATCTAAAAATAATTCAATTGGATTGGGTGAATTTATGACAAAATCGCTTTCTCAATCAGATTTAGTTGCCGCATTAGAGGGCATTGTAGGAGCCAAAGCTGTTGATGATTCAGACCATGCACGTTGGACTTATGCCTTAAGCGAAGCTTGGTCGACTGTCAGTCCAGGACTGACTGAGGAACTATATTTAGATCTTGGCCCCCCTGACGTCATTGTGAAGCCTAAAACAACGGATCATGTTGTAGATATTGTGAAATTTGCGAATAAATATAAAATTCCAATTATTCCGAGAGGCGGGGGGACGGGTAATGCTTCTGGTTCAGCTGCACTCACCAGCGGCGGTATCATGTTGGATTTACTCGATATGAACGCTTTTATAAAGTATGATCCTGTATCTCGGGCATGTCGATTTCAAGCGGGCATCACCTGGGGAAGGCTTTGTTATGAATTGAAAAAATTTGGATTAACGCCAGGTTTTATGGGACCTCATGGCATTTATGGAGCTGCGGTGGGTGGTGGTATTTCTATCGATTCTACAGGAATTCAGGGGACTAAATATGGACAAGAAAATGAAAACATCCAGAATTTACAGGTAGTCCTTCCTACAGGTGAAGTAATTGAAACGGGCTCTCTCGCGAATACCAAGACGGATTGGTATTTTAGATATTGCAACGGTCCAGATTTAGCTGGACTTTTCATGGGAGCTTGTGGTGCCTTTGGTATAATTACTGAAGCTACCTTAAGAACCTACCCACTCCCGGAATATCACTCTGATTTTCTCTATTTGTTTCCTAGTGAGATGGATCAATGTAAGGCATTGACCGAAATGGATTCTTATGAATTGATGAGTGATTATATGGGGCTCGCCCAAGGCTTCCAGTATGCGATTATTGAAAATGTATTCAATTTAGAGCCTGGCAAAACGCAAAAGGGTCCAGCGCTAATTCATACCTCCGCTTATGATGAAGTCATTTTAGAACGGAAAAATATGATGATTGAGAAAATTGCTACCAAATATAAGGCAATCAAATTTCCTGGCGACCCAACTAATTTAGGTTTTGGAGCACATGACACGAATGAGATGTTAGGAGGCGGTG
The DNA here is from genome assembly GCA_005191415.1 of Candidatus Helarchaeota ASGARD archaeon Hel_GB_A. Classification (GTDB taxonomy): domain Archaea; phylum Asgardarchaeota; class Lokiarchaeia; order Helarchaeales; family HEL-GB-A; genus HEL-GB-A. The sequence goes on along the minus strand of SUPS01000027.1, from coordinate 11,486 downwards.
TCTGTAAATTTTTTGGTGGAATGCTCCATAAAACGTGTTCTGTCCTACCTTTAATGAAATGTCCAGAGATGAACCAGTGGCATTACCAATTTTTCAAGAACCCGAAGATTTTAGAGCTTCTATCAACCACGGAGCTAGGAAATAAGTGTTGGAGTATTCAGTACCCTGGGGGTTGCAAACACGGATTCGTTTTACATATGAGTATGTTTAACATGGACGCTACTACCAGGGACCTCCGTACTAAAGCATATAAGCTCTGGCATGAGATCTTGAAACAAAAGATAGAGTTGGGAACTTCGCCATATTGGGTAGGAAAGGATGCTTTTATGCCCCATTTAACGAAGAAATTCACACCACAGTATTGGAATTTCTTAAAGACCTTAAAAAAGACATTAGATCCAAATAATATAATGAATCCAGGAGCCTTGGGGTTAGGGATATAGGGAGGGTATTAAATGGGTGTCATGAAGCTCGAAGAGTTCAAGAATGAAGTATGGTTTTGCGGCTGTTGTTCAATGTGCAGGGAGACAGTGAGTAAGGGGATTGCAGATAAACATGCATGGGTCGGGGTATGTCCCGTATATGATGTTTTACGCTTTGACCATTATACAAGTCGGGGCAGGAATACTATTGCCAAATATCTCTTAGAAGAGGTATTAGAGTACAATCAAGCCTTGGCAGAAGATGTAATTTTTCGATGTTTAGGATGTAAGGCTTGTGAGCAAATTTGCACGCCAACCCTGGTTCCTGGACTCAAACCGATAGAAAATATGAAGATCATAAAGGCGATGCGGGAAGATTGCTGGAACATGGGATTAGTACCGCAGAAGCTCAAGGAAGTCTGTATGAATATTTTAGATCCGGAAAAGAATAACCCTTACGGACTTGATAAGGAGTTACGTGAGGAATGGGCAGAGGATTTGAATCTTCCAAAGCAAGCAGATACGCTTTACTTTGCAGGATGCGCTGCAGCTTATCAGAATCAAAATACTCCTGAAGCCGTAATTAAAATTTTGAGGAAAGCAGGACAAGAAGTAGCATATTTAGGGAACGATGAGTTATGTTGTGGGCATCAACTTATCTGGACCGGCGATATTGAGGGAGCTCGTAAAAATGCAGAGGAACTTATTAAAAGAATTAAGGAAACAGGCGCTAAAAAAGTGATTTTCTCCTGCGCAGGATGCTATAATACCTTTAAAAATGATTATAAAGATATGGGGATCTCCGTTCCCTTCAAAGTAGAGCATATCTCGAAAACGTTTCTTCCCATATTGAAAAAACTTGAACTTAAAGAACAGTTTAAAAAGAAGGTTACCTATCATGATCCCTGCCATTTAGGGCGCCATGCGGGTGAATATAAAGGTCCTAGAAAAATTATTCGACGGATTGGAGCTGAATTAGTGGAGATGGAACGTTCTGGAAAAGAGTCTTGGTGCTGTGGAGCGGGTTCAGGTGGGACATGTTTGATTAATTACCCAGATCTAAATCAAGAAATCCGTTCCCGTCGAATTAAAGAGGCACAAGCAACAGGTGCCAATGTGCTTATTACCGCGTGCCCGATGTGTCTAAAGAATTTACGTGATGCGGCCCATGAAAATAAAGTCGAGATGGACTTTTATGATCTCCCCAATCTTGTGGCGGAGGTCTTAGGGCTTAAATCAGAGCAATATGATTCCTGGAAGGGATGAATCCCCTTATTTTTCTACTTTTAAGTAACGCGGCAGTTTCAGAGCAAATAGAATGAGAATAAACCCAATTATAGAATTTAATAGTAAAGAAAAATAAGTTTTCATTGCAAAATCACTAAAGCTTATGAGAAGATTCATAATGACAAATGATATTAGTGCAATCTTTCCAATTCGGAGATCCGTTTCTTTAAGCTGGTTCTTCAGCCATCTTTTTACAAAAATCGTTCCTGTAATTCCAAAGCAACTCATAGAGATCCACGTTCCTAAGCGAATCGTATAAGAACCTATATTTACTGAGCTCCACGTGGTTGTTATGGTCGTCAAGATTAGAGATTGCAGTAATAATGTAAATCCTGTTATCCCAGAAACAATGCAGTAGAAAAATATGTACTGGAAAAGTGCCCGTTGAGGAGTATTATTGGTTAAAATTCGGATGGCTATATACATACCAATCAATGTTAATAGAATATGGGAAATACTCAGAATACTCCAGGGCGCTAGATAAAGTCCAAGCAGATTATCAGGAATTACTTGAATCCACACAGGAGGGGTTCCCATCAATATGAGAATTAATATACTAAAAGTAAAGAAATGCGAAGGATCTAGTAAATTAAATAAGAAAAAAAGGAATCCTCCATAAATCAATAAATAGCTAGAGAATTTTTTTGACAGTATAATCAAGAATCCGAAAAAAATTAGTAGAACCCCAAAAAGCATATTCAAAATATCAAAAACTTCTAAAAATTGAAATTCAGCCCAATTTATCTCTATATACATGATGTAAAGATTAGTAAGGGGGCGCAGGAAATTCAGCATCGTATTGAGTCCAAAGAGAATTAAAACAGCGGCAAAATATCCAGTCGGAGATTCGCTAATTCTAGCTTCTTGCTTCTCGAATGAAATGTTATTCACCAAATTTGTATTTCTTTAGGATGTATGTCGTAATTTCTCCTTTGAAATCTGGTTAATGAGATTGAAACGAATCATATCTAATTTAGATAGGGTTTCACTTTCTGTCACCAACACCTGATCTGTCAATTCTTTGACCAGAGTGAAGAGATCGACAGATTTATCAACCTGCTCGTTTAATGCATTAACTCTTTCCATTAATTCGCCGTAACTATTCTCAATTGCCTTTTTAAAATTTGGATATTGAAATCGGAGGATTTCTTCAGCTTTGGAAAATTGCTGCGATTTAATTAAGTTAAATACATCATTGAAGAGAGTATCAATATCGACAGACAATTTTTCTAAATTAGTTATTGCATCATTCGCCAACTTTTCAATTTGTTTTTTAGCTTTTTTCGGATTAAGGGGCTTCCGTTTTACTGGTTTAACAACTTTTTGTTCTTCTATCGACATCTCCTTTTGTTGAATGATAGTACGGAAAATATTTGCTACGAGACGGATATTATTCTTTGCTTTGATACCATAGCGCTTATCGTCTTGAAAGATGGTCGAGCCACCAATACAGATTACATGGCCACTCATAGAGGTAGCAATTATTGGGGCGGATGGGGGTTCAGCGTGTTCATCTGAAATGGCAAGAACTTGCACATCGGGTGATATTGGTTTGATTGTACATCCCGAATAGACAATTTCTTTAAGATCACGAGTGATGAGATTTTTTTGAAATCGTTTTATGAGGGGGAAGTATGCAGCGCCATTTAAATTGTGTCTTTGATCATGGAGCATATTATGTTGAAATATCATACCAAATTCTTGTATTAATTGATTTAAAGTAAAATCAAAGGGAATTGGTATTGGGCAGGTAACAATAAGGAATTTACCTTTAGAAACAAAGTATCTAATAGTTTTTATTTCAAAATCAAAAAATTTTTTTGTAGGTCCGCCGAGGAACAGAACGTCTTCACTACCAATTTTATCGATAGTGATTGGACCTGAAATGATTCGGAAGGATATGACCTTCAATTTATCTAAAACGTAAGCAAGCCCTCTACAGTTAAAAACTGAAAATTGTTCGCCATGACTTTCATCAAAGTTCACTCGCAAACTCATATAATTCAGGGTCCTTAAACATTAGTAAAAATCATATCGACTTCAATTTTGAAATGAGATTATTCCTAATGATATCTAATTTTGCTCGGATTTCCGCTTCAATCTCATACCATCGAGTAAAATCATTTTGAATAGCCTGTTTAAATTCGGGAAATGAATAGTTATATTCATTGAAATTGTCTCCAATTTCAGCGGCTATTAAATCAATCACTTTTAAAATTTTTTGATACTCTGCCGAAATCTTTGCTTCAGCCTCTTTAAGTTGGTGTTTATTAATTAAATCCGAACAATTTTCCCAATATTTATCAATTTCTTCAGATAATTCATTTATTTTCAGAATATTCGAGGAAATTAACCTTAAAAAATGTTTTTTAGCCGACTTTAAAGTCATTGTTATAGGTTTAGGGAAGATTTTTTCTTTTATTTTAGGCTTTTTTCTCTGGTATCGCGACCGGATTAATTCAAATAGATTGTAAACAAATCGTAAATTATCTAATGCTTTAATTCCGTAAAGAGGATCGTCAGAAAATAGGGAATATCCACCAATACCAAACACTAAATGATTTTCAGAAAGGACCATGACGGGTGACTTAATCGGTATGGAATCCGAATCGGTTAATAGAAGGGGGGAAGTAGAAGGATCCAGTATAGTAATAGAGCAGCCGGAATATGCAATTTTCTTTACCGATTTGAATAACCCGTAACTTTTTTTAAAATTATGAATAATTGGAATACGTGAGAAATTTAAACAATGTTTCTCGTCCTCCACATAATCTGGATTAAACTCAAATTCAAACCATCGGGCAATTTTACTTAAATTCGTATTATTAGCAAAATCCCCCCCGCTTCCACTAATTAAAATTAGAAAATTGCCCATTTCAACAAAATTTACAATAGTTTGAATTTCTGATTCTTGAAACGAGATAGATGGACACCCAATGAAAAGTATATGATCATTTTGTATTTTTTCCAAAGTAAGCGGACGATCTATCAAAGGAAATATGATAATATCTAGTTCTGTGAGTAAAGCTTGAAGAATTTGGGTATTATTATTTTTTAAAAATTCGCCATGACTTTGGTCCATCACTAATCGCAAACTCATTAAACCTACCATGTCGTTTGGTTTGTAACGATTAAACTAAATTAAGGCTAATGGTATAAAAAAACTATCTTTTACAAAAATTTATTAAAATCCCCGTATAAGCCCCCAAAAAATTACAATAAAAAAAATTTCGATAAAGTCATATAGATAATCGAAAAAAAGCACAAGGTACTTGAATAATTCCTAGCTAATACGATTCTACGCCACTATCATCTTCGAAGAAATCCTCAAATGCCTCACGGTCTTCATCGGTTACTCTTTTCCTTCTTCGTCCCTTTTCTTTTACCACTTCAATCTTTTCATGAGGCACATGATTCAAATCTGATGCAATTACATAATCGTCTATTTCCTTCGAATCTGGATCGGGCGTAACTTTGTTCCCACATTTCCTGCATACAAGTACAAACTTGTTGCTCTTTTTATCCTTTTTCGGAACCAGTAATGCACCACATTCATCGCAAAATTTCAACGAGTCCAACTCTTTTATGTTTTTAAATCCGTTTCGACTTTATCAAAAGTCTTCTACCAAATTATTTTCTTGTTAAAATCATTGAATAAAAATCTTACTTTCATTATTTCTCATAATTTTTTTACATAATAATGTCTAATTTGGTTCTAAAGGTATTAGAAAATTACATGGAAATAAAAAAAAGAATTTTTCAATATAGGCGCCAAAATCACTGGCTTTGTTGATCCCGGTGGAAGTATTTATCATAATAGTATGTATAGAGCGCAGCAGCAGGATTATGCGCCAATCGTCTATCTTTTGCAATCAAGACGGTTACGGGTGCTTCTGAGTATTTAATGAAGAGCGAATCATGTCCGACACAAAGACCTATGATGACATTAAAGTCGGTTTTAAATTCGTTAAGTAGCAAAGCTTGGCCAACGGGATTACAGGAAATGAAACCAATGGTGTATCCAGTCTTTGATTTCATTTGATATTCCTGAGGAAGTTCGCCAACCTCCGTCTTGGTAAAGGCTCCCGTCTTGCATAGAATAGAATAAACTTCAAAGCCGTAACTTTCAAAAATTTCTTGTGCCTTTTTTGCTTCTTTTAGGAGCCCTATGCAAAAAGCCAGACCAATTTTTTTGTAATCCATTAGTTTGGCGAATTCAATGGTATCCTTTATTCTTGGCCATTCAATATAGCCGCGGGCTTCCACAATACCTGCATTTAACGCCATTTTCTTAATAGTAGGATCTTGGTAAATTATTTTCGCTTTTTCATATACCTCGGGGTAATTTTCCATGGGACATTCCGCAGGTCGTTTCCTACCTCCAACGAGACACACGAGTTTTTTACAATTTGCGCAATTCATTTAAATTCAGATCTCCCATCTAAGTGTAATTATAGAGGGGAACCAGCAAATATAAAATAAAGTACCTGTTGTAATAAAATAAATAATATAATTAGAAAGTTGTAATGCCAGGATTAGAATTATGATAAATCTTCCCAGACCTGAGGATCTTAAACGTTATCGAAAACAAATTGGACTTACTCAGCAAGAATTAGCGGAAAAAGCTTCTGTAAGTCAGTCCTTAATTGCACGGATTGAGGCAGGAACGGTTGATCCACGAATAAGTACTGTCAGAAAGATTCTAGATGTTTTAAAAAGTTCTAAGCAGAAACAATTAAAGGCAATTGATGTTGCAGTAACAAAAGTTATTACTATTCAAGAAGATGATTTAGTAAGTGAAGCTGCACGTCTGATGTTTGCTAAAGGATTCAGTCAATTGCCAGTTTGTGATGCAAACGGGCGAGTGATTGGGTCTATTAAAGAGACTACGATAACACGGAAGTTGATTGAAGATGGGACAGCGATTCTAGCACGACCTGTCAGTGAGATTATGGTTTCGGATGATGCATTACCGATATTGCCAATTTCAGCGTCTCTTGAAAGCGTTGAAGATCTTCTTGTGCGACATGGACATTCAGCAGTACTCCTCATGGATGAGGGTGAGATAGCAGGCATCATAACTAAAGCAGATGTAATAAGAACTTATTTAAGATGAGTAGAATGGATGATGAAAATAGACTTGATTTAAAACCAGAACCTCAACATTTACTTCAGCATGAGTTTTCTACGGTTGTATTTTTAGATTTTCTTTGTGAACGACCATGGGAATTAATTTACCAAGAGAAAACTCTTCATCAATATCAAGCAAATATCATCGGAGAATTAATTTCGACCCGCCCTGAAATTCGAGAGAGTTGGATTGATAATAAGGTCGAGGATTCCATCAATCAAATTCTTGATAAAACGGAAAATATCGCACGCGAGAACGGGTTTACTCAATCTTTACGAAAGCAAAGTATGAAATACCTCCTTCCTCTTATGATAGGCCTTCTTGTCGGATCCTTTGTAATAATTTTCTTTCTTGGCGATATCTTTGGTGAAGAATATTTTTGGATGATGTATGTTATTTATGCAGTGCTCATCCTCGCAATGTGTCTTATTCCGCGATATATTAATATGCGTCTTCTAAATCGATGGCGAATATTTGGTGAAGAACATGGACCTACAATTAAAAAATACATAACTAGTGTTGTCGACCGCATTCATAAATTTATCCAATTTCTAATCGATGATATTCGCAAAATTTTGACTCAGAATAATCTAGACCTCGCTAATTATCGTCTTATGCTTTTTAACCCTAACTACGATAATGTTAAAATTCTTCAGGAACAAGTTCAAAAATCCGTTAAATTTTACATTATGGAACTATTACCCGTAGATACTGAAGCCGTTGAAGCTGAATCACCTGCAAGTGCAGACAGTGAAGAGCATATTGATGACGAATTTAGAGGATATTCCGCATAAAACCTAAAATATTTAAAAAGTTGAAATCTGGGTGCTGATTTAAATGAGTGAAGAATCAGATAGCGAAATCTCAGTTTCCTACATTATAGATGCAGACCACTTGACTTGGGTCGAGGAAAGGCTCGTTGATGAATTAAGTACTTTCATCGAAGAGAAACTCCCTCCGGGGGCTGTAGTCGATAAATCGGGAAAAAATGTGCTCATCGGTTTTACAGAAGGACAAATAAATAAACGTACTCTTAAAGTATATTTAAAGAAATTTCTCCATAAATTTGAATTAAAAGAAAAGTTCCGTGTGATTGCCACATCTAATGAGGAGTTCAAGATTCAGAAAAGACGTGAATGGGATTTTCGAGAACTTTCAAGCTAATCCATCGGGCCTATTCCTCTTTGATATCTTTTTTTTAGAAATAGGAGTCTAATTTATGTCTTCTAAGAAACGAAGTCGAAAAGAAGAAGACCTCCAGAAAAAAAAGAAAGCCTTGAAAAGGGCATTTCAAAAAGAATATTCAGGTAAGAAACGAGTTGGGTCTAAGAGACTTAGTGATACCCAGAAATATTTACTTGTCGGTTTTATTGCTATCATCATAATTTTTGTTGTAGCAGTCCAATTTATAAAGCCCCCCATTCCTTATTGCTACTTTACAGAGGGAGATTTTGTCTATGCAACTCTAGATCAAGATGCACAGAATATTACCTTCTCCTATATTAACGCATATTATTACTTAAGTCCAAAAAATACCCATCTTTCTTGCGATATTATTGATTATTTTGATCCTGCTTTTGGTTTTGATTTTATTACCGAGCCTGCATCTATTGATGCAACAGAATTATCTGACCACCTTCTTTATCGAATTAGTAATAGGACTGCTGCTTTTTCCTATTATACAAGGATGGAAAATGGCACACCCCTCCAAATGTCTACTTGGGTGAACTTGACAGAGATGGTCGTTACTCCATCAACAATTCCTAAAGGAATTACTACAATTGTTAATTTCAAAATTGATATTGTAACTTGTACTGCTATAGACCGTTGTAATATTTCCTTGCAATTCAATCGTGATTTAGAAAATACCACAATCACATTCTCTAGTATCACTAACGGAACAGCAGATGAATCTAGTCTTTATTTCTATACGAAGCAAGAAAGTCTTTCGGCAAATACTCATGTTGTCCTCGATTTTAACCTATCGATTAATACAAATCTCTCCTTATCAGCAGTCAATTTATTAAATATTGGTGAAATTCATCTGGTTATTGACAATAAATTGCTCTCTGCCTTTGCGCCCTATTCTAAATTTAAAGAATCAACCCTAACTTTTGCGGGGTTTATGTATGATACCGAACCTACTGTTGTGAAGGCGAGATTTCTCGATATTGTTGTCGAAATACCCTCTTATACCATTTCAATTAGTTCATAGTTGGATTAGTTTCTAATCTAAATAAATTCAAATTGAGATTGAGGACCACTTTCATGCCTTATAAATGGTGGACCCGTGATCCAATAGGGGTTGAAGAAACGCAATGTAAGTCACTTTTACATCCATTTACTGCCCACCATTCAGAATGTCCAAATCGTCTGGTTATTAATCCTTATACAGGTTGTCAGCATCGCTGTCTTTACTGTTATGGCACTTATTTTTTCTTTCCTAATTATTTTGATATTCTCCAAGTCAAGATAAATGCGCCTGTTATTCTTGAAAATGAAATTCGGAAATATAAAAAGTCCCATGATTTTTTCCCACCTGTATATATTTCGCCAGCTACAGATTCTTACCAACCAATTGAACGACGTTACCACATTACACGACAATGTATTGAAATCCTCCAAGCACATCGAATTCCATATTACATTATGTCTAAGTCAGATGGTATGTTACGCGATTTAGATCTTCACGCACAATATTCGGACCAATGTATGGGCATTTGGACAATTACTTCGCTCGATGAAAACCGACGAAAATTATGGGAACCTTTTACACCCACAATAAAGCGGCGTCTTCATGCACTTGAACGTTTTTCCGCCGAAAATATTCCCACTGCATTCCGAGTTGACCCAATCCTTCCATATATTGATGATTCTCCTGACCAACTTGAAGAAGTCGTTGCAGCCTGTGCTGAACGAGGTGCATCTCATCTTACGGTTTCGATTCTCAAACTTCGTAAAGAAATTTGGTCCCGTATTGAAGCATTCCTCCAAGATCAGAATGAAGAGAACCTCTTAAAAAAATATCGCGAGTTATACTTTAATCCAACTTATAGACGAGGTTCTTATTACTATCCCAAAAGTAAATATCGCCAAAAAATTCTTTCTTTTCTCCAGAATCTTGCTAAAAAATATCACTTGAGCTTCGGTACATGTCTTGAAGGTATGCCCCACTTTAACACAGGTCCTTGTGATGGGGTCTGCCTTTCCCCTTTAAAAATTAGACCTCTTCAACAAAAATTTAAATAAAAAATACCTATAATCTTTCGATACTTTGATACATCACAAAATTTTTTACACAATTAAAAACATGGAGAAAATTAGTATGAAAAAAATTCAAATTGATCCGTATCAATTTGCGGAGAAAACAATTAGTACAAGTTCATTACTTGTTTCGAAAGGGAAGGGAAAAGTTAATGTCATGGCACTTGATTGGAAAAGTATTGGCGAGTTATGGATGCTTCCGGTTTGCACAATTGCAGTCGCACCTAGCCGTTTTACTTTCTCGCTTCTTGAAGAAACCCCCGAATTTACATTAAATGTCCCATCTCCTGAAATATCTTCTGCTATTTCTATCGCAGGTTCCTATTCCGGACGTGATACCGATAAAATCGCAAAAGCAGGGCTTACATTAACTCCTTCTCAGCATATATCAGTTCCAATGATTGAAGAGGCACTCATTAGCTACGAATGTAAAATCATTCATACTGCTGAATCTGGAAATATGGCACATCATCGTCTCTTCTTTGGTGAAATCCTTGCGGCATATGCTGCAGAATCACTACTCAATGAAGAATAGAAATACTTTTACTAGATTCAAATTTTTAGGGAATTTCTGTGAAATGCTTTCTCTCTGTGAATCACAATCATGTTAAAAGTGAATAGTGATTCACAAAATATGGTATTGTGAATCACAACTATTGAATGTCTTTGATGCGTCTAATACACGTAGGAGAACATTTCGAGTGGAACTTTAACAATAGAATTTTGTGAATGAAATGTGAAAGAACTAATTTTGATCTTCTCTATTTTTACCCAAATTATGGAATTCTTCTCTATTTTTACGTGAATATTTTGTGTAAAAATATACCCCTTCATTTCGAGTGGAGTTTGAGATTGCATTCTGGATAAGAATAATTGTGAAGCTGTCAGTGAATATGTGAATTTGTGAATCCAAATTTTCGAGAAATAATAAAATTTTAAAGTAGAGCTGTCTTGGATAAATTAAACAATAGAACTCTCTGTATATAATTATTAGAAATAAGTTCTTATATATTGCTTAAATTGATTATTTTGATTATCGAGATTTATCAGAATTATTTATCTATAAAGCCATATTTAATTTATGTTCATCTAAGATGGCATTATGGTCTCTATTTTTAGAATAACTCAATATTGGATATCATGTATGTGTTATCGGGATGTTCCACTGGAAATAAAAGGGTTGAAAAAATATCGTTTTGGATTTTTTTTTCAAAATTAAGGCAGGAGCATTGTGTTTATAGAAAAAAGAAATTTATGGTTTAGTTAAATAAAATTTAAGGAATTCGCAATTAATTTTTTAACAATTTAGGAAATTTTTGGAGATATTATCCAGTAGATATTTATAATGAGGGAGTGCCTTAATTAATAAGAAAAATTAAAGA
>SUPS01000256.1 GCA_005191415.1 Candidatus Helarchaeota ASGARD archaeon Hel_GB_A | reverse complement strand
ACTAAAGAACATTCTAACAGTTGCCTCTCTTCTTTTGTCTCTCGTGTATTTTTCTCTCAGGAACTTTGAATGAAAAGACAAAAACTTTTAAATTTTGTCGAGATCAATACCTTCTTAGATTAATTTCACGAGACCCTCATAAAAAAAATATCTGACCTGAAAAATATTTAATTTCAACTAATCTTTGTCTACTACATGGTTTAATTATATCCCCAAATTTTAGTTTTATTCGCTCATTAAAAAGCAGTTATTTCATAGAATGTTATTCTTCTAGTAGTTTTTTCATCTTCAAATATTCTTTTTTTGTTATTTCCCCCTTAGCAAATCGTTGCTTTAGGATCGTCAAAGGATCTTCAGGTTCAATTGGTTGAAATATCCTTTCACGCAAGTTATGGACTGCCATAATCTCTTGATAATGCTCTTCATCTAATAGCCAAATTATGATTTTTTTGTTTCCAGTTATTATTTTATTATTTCCTAGCCAATATAACTTAATACAAAGTAAATCCTTTAAAGGTAAGGAGAATATAAATCTGAATTTTTCTAGGTCCCATATTTGTATTTGCGAAAATGAGATATCCACACTTGCCATGCGAATACCTGATGGGCTCACGGCAAAATTCGCAAAATCCCCGTAATCCGTCCTAAGAGTTCGCAAAACTTTCCCGGATTCAACATTGACCATCATTAAATTGTCAGTCCAGCCAAGAATTGCCTGACCGCCATCCGCTATCAATTTTACTGGACCTGGAGTTTCTAAATATCCCTCAGAAGATTCAAAAGTCCAAGTGTGGAGGCAATCTCCGGTTTTTGTATCCCAAACCTTTACTGTATCATCATCGGAAGCTGAAACTACGTGAGATCCACTCGGTGTTATCACTAAAGACTGTATAACATTCTCATGACCTTCCAAAGTTCTGAGGCACTCCCAAGTTTTGGTATCCCAAATTTTTATTTCGTAACCCTCCTTAGATGGCATATATCCTAACCCCGTCGCTAAACGGGTACCGTCAGGCGTTGCAAAAAGAGAGGTTAGACCATTTACCTCCATGGTCCTTAAGCACCGAAATGTCTGAAGATCCCATAGCTTAACATATGTCTTAGTTTCACTAAACGCTCTATTCTTTACTTTAACGTTTTTAGTGTGACCTGAAAATAGACGAGTACCATTCTCTGTCACCATTAAATCAAAACATTCTGAATATACTGCATCGTCTGGAGATTCGGGAGACTCCAAGGTATGCAGACAGTTTCCTGTCCTAGAGTCCCATAATTTAATCGAGTCGGAACCTGAATTGCAAGATAGAAAGCGATTACTATCTGGTAAGGCTATTATTTTATTAATAAAACCGTTAGAATACCCCGGATCTATTATTTGTAACTTCTTCAACAATTAACTCAATATCCTATTTATTCCCTTGTTAATAGTTAATACTCTGTTAATAGTTATTTTAAATTGATATATCTATAATTATAGTAGTCATATTAATAAACTAAACTTAGAAATTTATTGAGTAAAAAACTCAAATAAAAATACATTTTGTATATAGTTGTATATTTCATAAGGGATAGACTTGCAGAATGAAGGAGTATAACCTACTAAATCGGGTCCTTTTATGCCTAAAACTCTCCTTTCCTTCATCAAACAGTTGATTTTTATGTTCTACAAGACAAACCTACTTGCAAATGAAAAGTAATATGAGATTCTGATTAGCATTCCATAAAATCTATAATATGATGATAATTTATAATAGCAAAGTATCTTAACATTGTTTATTAGCCTCTAATAACAAGAGAAAGGTAATTCAAATGGACAGGGAAGAAAAAATCGAAGAGATAAGAAATGCTTTTGTAATAACTCTCCCCACATTTACAGGGATTTTGAATCGCAATAAGATAGACCATAATTCATCAGATGTCAAAACTTGGAACGCCGTCAAAGAGTTCTTACTCAAGCAACCCGATGAAATATTCACTCAGATCTATGAAGAATGCATGATTATCTCTGAAATTACTGAGAGAGGGACTGTTCAAGATTTCGCCCATGCTCTGTCTAATCTTGATATCAAATATGACGGAAAAGAAGTCAATTACTGGGAAGATATTTGGGCTAAAAATTATTGGAGTGATGTTCTCCCCTTCTTATTGGATTTAGATCTTAATGTTCGGAAGAAAATTCTGAAAGTAATGACCTATATTCTTCCATTGCTCAAGAGCAATATCACCTTGGGGATCGTTGTGGATGAAGCGCTTCGCCTAGGCCTTACAAAATATAAAAATCGAGTCCGCCCATGGAGAAACGCAATAAAGCTAATGATTGACCTTCCTACCGAAAGACTCACGAGCTTCGTGAAACTTACATACCTCTCACATTTATTATCACGGAGCAATGCTATTAAATCATTTCAAAAAATATTTCGTGACGATCATCTTAACTCCGAGGAAATAATAAGAAATGTCGTTGGAGAAAAGTTACCATGGGATTCTATCCAATTTTTACACAATAATTTCGATTCTTTGGTTGACCTCAGCGATTCCTATACAGGTATTCCCCTTACCAGAGCAAAAACACCCATTAGATATCGCGTTTTTTTCAGCTATACACAAGTAGACTCCGAATTTTTCCAGATCAAGAAACTTGCCAGCCAATTGGAGCAGCTACATCCAAATCTGGAGGTGCGGTACTGGGAGGAAAGCATGCATGCGGGCGAGGATTTTTTGGATTTTATGGAAGATTCGATTCAATGGTGCAATATTGTTGTTTTATTCTATTCAGAGGCAGCTTGGAAATCGCAACCAGTTCAAGATGAACTTAAGATGGCCAAGTATGCAAACCGACCCATTATTCCCGTAGCAGAAAATACAAAAAAACTACCCCTCCGAATAGCAATATCGCGAGCTCTCAAATATATCTCTGCCCTCGAGGAAATGAGCACAATTCTCTTTGATAATATCAAAGGTATGGTTGAAAAATATACTTAAATCTTGATAATTTGGAAAATTTGCCCATTTTTTAGATGTTTGGATTTAACATATTGAAAAATGTCACAGTTTTCTCGTAAAAATTGAAAAGATCCCACCAGTTTCTCTCCAAGGAATCCTTTATAAAGGTTTTTGAAATTTTTTTCATATTGGAGGATTATGTAATGTCACCCGAATGTAAGATTGAAGAGAACCGAAGAAATTGTGGCTGTACATATATGTCATGCGATAAGAGAGGCAAATGTTGTGATTGTTTAAAATCGCATTGGCGAAATAAAGAACTACCTGGATGCTTATTTCCACCTGAGATAGAACGTACTTACGATAGATCGCTGCGAACCTTCATTAATTATTGGAAAGACAAAGTTTAACACATTGGATGCCCTTCTGTTTGGCTTTACTTGTCCTGCGACTGTTCCTCGTAGGAATTTTTTATGAGCGTATATGTCAGATGGCTTACCATAATGACTCCTACAACGAAAACTGCACCCGTGAGGTAAATAAACCCTGTCATACTATGAATGAGTGGTTCTATATCAAAGATAAGAGCAATAATGTTTGTCAAATACCCAAAAATGAAAAAAACAACAAAAATTAAAATAATTCGCCAATATCTCATGATTTTTGCCTTCGGGAATAAGCGAAGAATCTTTCTAACAATATGAATTCCATATCCAAAGAGAATAATCCCATTAATGGAAAAAATGATACTTAAAATGCTATACCACTCCATTCTCTCTCTCCTATAACGAATGAATGAGCTTTTTCAAATTAATCTTTTTAATTGGAATGCCAAAAAATTGTTGAAGCAATTCTGAGCTTCGATGTTTTGGTTTCTTTTCTATTTTAAATATATTACGAATTGTTTCCTCAAAGTCATCATATATGCTTATATCTGTAATGTTATATTTCAAATTTTTATGATATCTTTTGAAGAATTCATCTCTTAATGCTTTCAGTTTCTTTGATTTTTCATCTAACTTTGAGTTCATGTCTGTTCTTATTATAATCGAAAAACTATCCCCTTGAAAAAATAATAACTTATCATTATCCGCTACAATGGAGCGTACCTCTTCATTCAAATAAGTCTCGGCAAAGGTTTGAATTACATTAAACAATGATGCCGCTAATTGCTCATCTCCTTCTATTTTATCACTGAAATTCTGATAAAACAATCCAATTCCGCCTTTATTTAGGATGTATATTTCCTTAATCATAGTAAATTGGACCCACTATGCCTCAATTAAGACTATATAAGGATATATTTTCATTCCCTTTGATTTATAGCTCTATTTAAAGGTAACCAAAGTTTATCCATGCTTCTTTTTAAAAAAATAGAGAATTTAGGCTTATTCTTTTACTTCTCGATATAGCCATATGGTGATTAATATTGCGATGGGCACCCCGAAGATAAGTAAATCCCATAGAAACGCTGTTAACCAGGAATATATCCAATAACTGAAAAGCCAATTCTCAAAGGGTACATTCCACATATTATTAACCCAAATAACGATTAACCAAGTTAATAATATCAGAAATGAGAATCCACTACTGCCCGCTGAACTTTTACGGCGTGCCTTTCCTTTCTTAGGTTCCCTTTTATATTCCTTTCTTTCATCTTCTGGGAGTTTCTTCCACCAGAACAAAAATATTAAGAGGGCTACTACTATGACAGGAATTCCAATAAACAAAAATTCCCAAAGAATCACATTTAAGATAAAAGTCACGGTATAACCTACCGTCCATAGACCAAGATCAGTTGGCACAAGCCCAGTCGCTTGCGTATTCGTTACAACCCATAAGAATACAAATAGACCACCAATTACTGCTCCAGCTCCTCCTCCTATGATAGCTAATGTCATTTTCCAATGGTTTCGCAAGAATTTTTTCCAGACTTCATCAATATTTTCATTTTCATTCTTTGACATTTCAAACTCCTTCAAATAATTCGATATTTCAAACTCTTTCAAAAAATTTGAGTTAAATGAATTAAAACAAGAAATAACACTGTTAAGAATATAACTTTGTTAAACTTATTAATTCAACTATCTCTACTTCAATTTTTACGTAATTATCTTTTCGGCAATAATTACTAAGAAATATTACCAAAAATAAATTTAAAATGTAAGTGGGTTTCCCCTATAAATTACTTCAAAAGATAAATACCTCCCAAATTTTAGCTATTATTCTAGTATTGTTATAATATTTTTTGAAATTTCATATCTGATGTGAGATTGCAAAACGAATTGGAAATTCTTTATATCC
>SUPS01000255.1 GCA_005191415.1 Candidatus Helarchaeota ASGARD archaeon Hel_GB_A | reverse complement strand
TTGAAAATCCGTTCTCCGACCTCTAAAAGTTCGGTCAAGGTAAATTTTATTCCCGTCAGATAATAAATAGCATCTAATAGTAAATCAAAAACATATTCCACAATTTGAGAGCCAGAAGAGAAAGTTTGGCGGCAAATACCTAAGACATTGTTAATTTCTGATAAATTTTGGCTTATAACCACATCCTTTGCAAAATTTGGGTTATCAATTGTTCTCAATTTAATTGGAATTTCCTCAGGAATATTGAAATATTTGTAGAATTTTGCGAAACCAGAATAAATATCAGATCCGAAACCTCTCAAATGGCATGCCCCCCTATTTGCCGTGGCATATTGTAACCCTAATGCGAAATTTGCTCTAGGTTCGTGCATTGGAACGTCAAGCCCTTTGATTTCGGCTGTAAGTTTACTAGACCCTTTTCCAATTATCTCCGCGGCTTTTCTTGTACCTTGGCTTAAAATATTCCCAATTCCTTCATTATTTGCGATTAAATGGGTTAATTTAATTATCGCAGCGGGATCGCCCCATTCAAGAGCAAAACCAATGTCATTTTTTGAAATTAGACCTTTTTCAAAACATTCGAGGGCAAATGCCACCACACAGCCAGTAGAAATAGTATCAATTCCCATTTGATTACAAAGATCATTTATATACGCAAGTGCTTCGATATCTGAAAGTAAGCACATGGATCCAAAGGCGGCTACTGTTTCGTATTCAGGTCCTGCAGCATTTTCAACTTTATATGGCCCTTCTTTTACCTCAACTTCTCGCCCACAACTAAAGGGGCATAGATAGCAAGGTCTTAATTTTACTAACAAATTTTTCGCTACTACAGATCCAGAGATTTTGTAAATGCCGGACCATTTTCCTAAAGACCAATTTTTATGTGGCACATCTGCAATAGTTTCAAAATAATCAATTCCATTGGTGCCTATTTGCCGCATTATTCCCGCCATTGGTGAATCTTTAAACGCCTGAAATAGATGCTGTGATATTTCTTTGAATTTAGCTTCGTTAAAGTAATCTATCTTCTTTGTGCTCTTGACGACAATCGCTTTCAAATTTTTCGAGCCCATCACGGCACCCATACCAGTTCGTCCTACTGCGCGCCCATGATCATTTATAATCGATGCCAATGGAATTAATTTTTCTCCTGAAGGACCAATACATGCCACGCGAAAATCTTTACCTAATTCAGATTGGAGTTGCTGAATTGTTTTACGAGTTTCTAAACCCCAGATACTAGTCGCGTCTTGTAATTCATAATGGTCATCATCAATTACTAAATAGACGGGTGATTCTGCCTTGTTTTGAAAAATAATTCCATTGAAAACTCGCCTTAATTTTGCACCAAAAAAGCCGCCTGATAGCGATTCTCCATAAATAGTTGTTAGAGGGGATTTAGCAGTTACAGAGTAAAAACCAGAACATGGATAAGTAGTTCCTGTCAAAAGTCCAGTCATAAAGATTAATGGGTTATTTTCAGCTAATGGATTAAGTTCAAAGATTTTATTTCGCATCATATAATCAATCGCAAAACCTGGACCGCCTAAAAACAATTTTACTAAATTTTTATCAATTTTTTCTTCTGAAAAAGCTTGATTTCTTAATTTTACGATTAATATTTTTCCCATTTCTTCATTTCCCATATTTTCATTCAGCTCCATTGTGGTTTTTGAATTTTTTGATTAGTATAACTAAATTTTCCTTTAACTTAGGGAAGGGGGCGTTCTTTTTCGATATCTGCAGGGTCGCGTCCTTTTTCTAATTGTTCAAACCACCATTTATCAGCTGAAATTATTTCTTTTGCTTTTTCTAGCACTTCTTCGATGTGATTCTTTCTAACCACAACTACTCCGTTTATATCTCCAAAGATTAAATCGCCTGGGTTTATGGTCCGGCCTCCACACTGTATCGGTTTCATTATGGCATCCAGATCAACCACCATCCGTCCGCGAATTGATGAGCAGATAATGCCCCTTGCGAATATAGGGAATTTAAGTGCCATAACTTGAGCAATGTCACGAATTGGTCCGTCAACTAAACCACCTTGTATCCCTAAGCCTAGGAGGATGCGGCTAGTACTTTGTCCTAATCCTGCCGCAATCATTTGACCACTCATATCAATACAGGCAATTGAATATTTGGGAATTTGTTCAATAAATTTTACAATTCGGGCAATAATATTACGATCCAGGGGTGCTTCAGAAGGTATCATCTTTAGTGTCCCTGCAAACCCAACCATCCTTGCCCCAGGCCAGATAGGGCGGATTTCGGCATCAAGGAATCCTGGTTCTAAGCCTAATTCATCAATAGCATCAGATACAGCACACGTATATAGTGTCGAATATTCCTTAATAAGTTGCTTCATCCGCTTTTTGTCCATATATAATCCACCTAAAAAAATTCATTAAAATAAAATTATTTAAATATACAATTAAAGCCTTATTATTTTATGAATGAGGATAAATTACCAACTCGAAAAAAGATCTCTTTTGCCTTAGGAAATATTGGTGGTCTCGCCATAGGGCAATCTACGATTTTATTATTGTATGCATACTATTTCTTATATTTAGGAGTGCCTCTTTCGCCTCTTGGAATTAGTATTATTCTTGTAATATATGGCATCTGGGATGCTCTTAATGAACCGCTGATTGGGCATCTTTCAGATTTCACTAGATCACGCTGGGGACGTCGCAAACCGTTCATTATAGCGGGAATTATTCCTTTAATCATTTTTTCTTATTTGATATATACACCTCCCGTAGATAATCCTGTTACCTCGAGTATCTATTTGATTTTTGTTTTAGTTCTCTATGAGTTGTTTGTTACGATGGTTATAACCTCTTGGTATTCTTTATTCCCTGAATTAAGTTTAGAACAGGAGGAGAGATTGAGTATTTCAAAATATCTCCAAATCTTTGGTATATTCGGGTTAATCATCGGATTGGGGGGAGCTCCACTAATTGCAGGAACTTTAGGCTATCCTATGATGGGATTAATCTTAGGGCTTATTGCAGCTGTTTTTATGCTCCCAACCATCCTTTTCGTAAAAGAAAGAAAAGAATATCAACCAAAAGAAACGGATAAAATTAGTTTTTGGAAATCTATCACTATTTCACTACGAAATAGAACATTTTTATATTTTGTGTTAGTTCAATTCTTACTTCAACTCGCTTATGCTCTAGTTTTATCGAGCTTACCGCTTATGTTTGAAGGGATATTAGGTTTGGGGGAAATTGAATATTCCATTTTATTATTAGCGACTTTCTTATCCGTATTTCCTGGACTTTTTCTCTGGATAAAAATTGCAAAGGAACGTGGGACAAAAACATCTTTATTCATCTCAATGATATGCTTTTGTGTCGTTTTTCCCTTTTCCTTTCTTATTACCAATCAGATAATAGCATTAATTGTACTGCTTGCGGCGGGAATTGGATTAGGAGGATTGATGCTTCTCCCTACCATCCTGCTTTCAGATGTTGTAGATGAAGATCAATTGAAAACACACGAACGACGTGAAGGCATTTATACAGGTGTCTCAGGAGTCATTGTAAAATTAGCAAATGCGATTAGTTGGGGAATAGTCGGATTAACTCTCACTCTTTTTCAGATTGATCGGGACACGCTTTCTCCATCAACTATAACACCTTTCAATGAATTAGGCTTACGGCTTCTTGTAGGATTATTTCCAGTGATAGTTATTCTTCTCGGGTTGTTCTTTCTTTCAAAATATCCACTTGCAGGCTCAAAGTTGGATGAAGTAAAAAAACAAGTGAAATTACTCAATGAAAAACTATTGAAAGAAAAAGTTGCCTAGACTAGATAAAAGTATTATAAATATATGAATAATTTTATTGTTAGTAATAAAAATTGGTGATGATTCACAATGGCTAAAGCTGAGGAAAAAGATGAATTAATCGAGAAATATAGGAAAGCGGCACGAACCATTATAAAGGCAGGAGTTATGCCTTTTCCTTTAACGGATACCTTTATTGAGATATTAAGGTATTATTTAGACGAAGAAGATTTAGAATTCATCAAAGCTTTTAAATTAAAGCAATCTCTAACAATGGATCAATTGAAGAAAAAATTAAAAGATTTATCTGAAGAGGAAATAGATAGACGGGCGAGGAAATTAGCAAAGAAAGGATTTATTTTCAATCAACCTAGTTCGAAAGGGTTTATGGTGTATCGATTGATGCCGATTGTAATGATCGGTGCCTTTGAATATCAATTTATGCAAAATTTACCCGAAACAGAAGAAGAACTGGAGCGAGTTAGAAAAATAGCAGCCTTATATGAAAAATTACTTGAAGAATTGGCAAATCGGGTTCAAGAAGGGTATAATGATCTTCTACCCGTTTTTGAGAAACAACCTCCGCTTGATAGGACAGTTCCCATTCTTAAAGACAAAGAAGGAAAAACCATTGAAATAGACAAGACAATTGCAGCTGAGGAACAAGTATTGCCCGCCCAAAGTGTAGAAGAGATAATTAATAAATTCGATGATATTGCAGTTGGTAATTGTTTTTGTCGTCAATATAGAAAGATGCTGGGACAACCTTGTAAAATTAATGCCCCAATGGAAACCTGTTTTACATTTGGGAAATCGGCGCGGCATGTAATTCAACAGGGATTTGCAAGACGAGTGACAAAGGAAGAAGCATTAAAAATTCTTAAAGAAGCCGAAGACGCAGGATTGATTCATAAGGCATTCCATAATGCATCAGATATTCATCGAGATGAGAATTCTATCTGCAATTGCTGCCCTTGCTGCTGTGATATCTTTAATTTATGGAGAATAGGAGCTACGCCTATTGTAACTGCAACAAATTATCTTTCTCAAGTAAACCAAGAGATTTGCGTGGGCTGTGGAACATGTACCGAGAGATGTCCAATGGAAGCCATTGCTCTCAATGATAATAACAAAGCAGAAGTAGATGAAAATCGATGCATAGGTTGTGGAGTTTGTGCTCATTTTTGTCCAGAGGGGGCCATTACACTAAAGGAAGGTATGCGAAGAGTCTTTATTCCACCTCCACGATTAAAAACATAACATGGTTATTTTCTCTCTCTTTTTTTAAGAAGAATCTCATGCAAGCGAAAATTTATTTTTACGAAATTTCTACATCTCTGCATGTTTTAACCATTCAAATATTATAGAGGCTTTTATATTCCCTTTTTTTCTTAAATAAGCAATTAATTAAATAAATTAAATACTTAGCGGCATGTTTCTTGTTACTGGAGGATTGTTCTTTACATACTTTACGAA
>SUPS01000254.1 GCA_005191415.1 Candidatus Helarchaeota ASGARD archaeon Hel_GB_A | reverse complement strand
GCCGTTTTTCATGAAAAATGGGAAGAAGTTTTTGTCCAATTCTCGAACCTTTGACGAATTCTTCAGACCACTCTCCAATTTCTGGAGTTAGGGATCTTTATGACCTAGGAGTGGATAATAGGTCTAGTCCCGCTCGGGGCGCGACTATTTTTGAGAGTTTCCCCAGGATTTTTTGAGCAATCGCTTGGTTCATGTATAAATGGGCTACAGTGAATTTCAAAATTGCCAAATTGTTGTTCGGAAAAAACTATATTTTCAGAAAAAACTTATCATATACCCTTTAAGATTGTAAAAAATAGACAATCGCGCATAAAATTTATAAAACTATTAAGAATCAAAAATTTTTAGTTATTTAATTTGGAGAAATATGATTATTTATGATTGAAATTAGGTGTTTTATCATATTTTATTCATTTAAAGGAAGAAGAATTTTAAAAAAGTTGCAATATTCAACTTAGTAAGATAAAAAAATTTTTTATTCGATAATAAAATGATAAAAACAAATAGATTCCATTCAACAGTATCTTAAAGTTTTCGCAGTTGAGGTTTCTAAAGCATGGCAAAATTTCTCTTAGGAAAAAGGTATTCCTTCAAAGAAATCGAACAGAAATGGATTCAGTATTGGAAAGATCAAAATATTTACAAATTTGATATTAATATCGAAGATAAAGAAATTTACTCAATTGACACGCCCCCTCCTTTCACATCAGGGACTCTTCATATGGGTCATATCCTAAATCATACTTGGATTGATATTGTGGCTCGCTTTAAACGAATGCGCGGCTATAATGTTTATTTTCCACAGGGTTTCGACTGCCATGGTTTGCCTACAGAATTAAAAGTAGAAAAAGAATTTAAGATTTCCAAAGATAATCGTGAAGAATTTCTGAAAAAATGTATTGAATGGACGAATCAAGCAATTTCAATAATGACTCAACAATTTGATAAAATCGGTTACTCGACAGATTGGGATTTTACTTATAGAACAATGGATGAGCGTTATTTGCGAATGGTTCAGAAGTCTTTACTCTTTTTCTTTGAGAAGGGTTGGTTATACTTAGCTGATCACCCAATTCATTGGTGTACAAATTGTCGTACAGCATTAGCAAAACAGGAAGTGGGTTATATCGACAAAAAAGGAAAATTTTGGTATATCAAACTTCCATTATCCGATAATTCTGGATATGCGACGATTGCGACGACCCGCCCTGAATTAATGCCCTCTTGTGTTGCTGTGTTAATTCACCCTGACGATAGTAGATATTATAATTTATCTCAAAAGAAAGTAAAGATCCCAATTTTTGATCGTGAAGTCCCTATTATACAAGATTCTGATGTTGATATGGAGTTCGGGACAGGAATTGTGTATGTATGCACCTTTGGTGATGAAACTGATATTGCTTGGCAAAGAAGCTATGATCTTCCTGTAATTATTTCTGTTGATGAAAATGGACGGATGACTGACGCCGCAGGGAAATATAAGGGTATGACAGTTGCTGAGGCGCGTAAAGCAATTATAAACGATTTAAAAGAAATGGGCCTGATAGAAAAAGAAGAAGATCTTGAACATAGAGTAATTGTTCATACCGAAAGAAGCTCTTGTTTAACTCCAATTGAATATTTACCTATCAAACAATGGTTTATCTCTATCCGTCCCTTTAAAGAAGAAATTTTAGAAGCAGCTTATAAAATGGACTGGTTTCCACCAACCATGATTAAACGCCTGGAAGATTGGGTCGACTCGTTAGAATGGGACTGGGTTATAAGCCGCCAACGCGTATTTGGCACTCCTATTCCATTCTATACATGTAAAAAGTGCAGTTATATCATTCCTGCACGAGAAGAAGATCTTCCAATTGACCCACGACAGGATCCCCCCCTTGTAACAAAATGTCCTGAGTGTGGAGGAAAAATTATTGGAACAACAGATGTATGTGATTGCTGGATCGATTCTAGTATCACGCCTCTTATCATTTCAAAATGGTCTGAAGATGAAACTTTCTTTCAAAAAACATATCCTAGCTCTATGAGACCTCAAGGGTATGAAATTATCCGAACATGGGCATTCTATACTATCTTCCGGTGCTTAAAATTAACGGGTCAACCATGTTTTCGTGCACTAATGATCAACGGGATGGTTGCAGGTACTGACGGGCGAAAAATGAGTAAGAGTTATGGAAATGTAGTCGAACCCGAAGAACCCCTTGCGCAATATGGCGCTGATGCCCTCCGGCAATGGGCTGCATTAGGATCATTAGGCGATGATTATCCTTTTAACTATAAAGAAATAAAATATAGTTTCCGCTTTTTGACAAAACTCTGGAACGCCTGCCGATTCTCTTCCGGACACTTAAATGATTTTGATATTACCCAGATAGACGAGGAAAAATTACAATTAACTCCAATCGATGAATGGATCTTAAATAAATTAAATAAGATAATCGATAAAGTCACTAATTCCTTTGAGCAATATAACTTCCATAGTGGGTTGTTGGAATTCCGACAGTTCTTTTGGCATGATTTCTGTGATGATTATTTAGAAGCTGTCAAGTACAAGCTTTATTCAAAAGAAATAGACCCTTCTCAGAAAATTGCAGGGCAATATACTATTTATCGTGTGATATTTGATTCCCTTAAACTATTTGCACCAGTAGCTCCATTTATTTCTGAAGAAATTTACCATTCACTCTTTAAAAAAGATATTAACATTCCTAGTATCCATCTCTGTCCCTGGCCTAGCCCTTCTTATAAAGTTAATGAACAAAATGTTAAATTAGGTGCCCTTATCATCAAAATAATCAGTGAATTCCGGAAAGAGAAGTCGCACTTAGGTATCCCCTTGAATTCTCCGATTAAAAAGGCAATTATTAAGTATGCCGTTGATAAATTAGAAGGATTAGATTATATCGAGAGTGACGTTGCCGGTACTCTTAAAATTAATGAAGTCATTATAAGCCCTGAATCTCCCCCTCATATGCTTCAATATCATTTCGAAATCCCAGAAGAAAATCTCGAAATTTATTGGGTTTTATAAGTAGAAAGGATGGGCCAGTAGATCAGCCTGGAAGATCGCGACAAAATAAACCTTTCCGCGATATTCGCAATGTCGAGACCCCCTCGGGGGCGATACGCCGCGGGTCCGAATCCCGCCTGGTCCACCATTTCCCCCCTTACTCTTCCAAGAAATCAATCCCCTACAGAGAAAAAATTTAAAACTTATATTTATTTAATTTAAGATGATTGATAAAAATCGGAACTATCCATAGGTCCAGTGGCTTAGAAAGCGTGCAAAATGCACAATTGAGGAACTTGGTTAAAGCGCTCGGCTGATAACCGAGAGAAAGAGTGGAAGCTAAGGAAAATCCGCTCTTCTTGAAATCGTGGGTTCGAATCCCACCTGGACCATCATTTTTTTTAAATCCTCTTAAATTTTAAAAAATTGGTAACTCACCAGGAGGATAATATATAATTTTACCTGCTTTCTTGTATTCTTCCCAAAATTGCTCTGCCTTCGCATAAGCTTCTTTTTCTAAGAGGTCTTGAACTCCTGAAATTGTTGCATGCACTCGTTTCTTTCTTAAATACTCTCGTTTTTTCATTAAAACTGCCCGCTCAAAAAAAACTTTCTGAACTTCGTCCATTTCATCAATCCCTATGACACCATTTCGTTTATGAAACTTCATGCATTCCTTATACAATTCCTTATCATGCGCCTCTTCAATTCGTTTCTCCATCCAAGAATAAATTTGTCTTGAAATGAAAATCATATCCCGGATATTATCTCCAGATGCTCCCCAAAATTGATTTGAATAGGCATCTAATTGCTTCCCTATTTCATCGAGTTCTTTATCATGGTATATAATAAAAATAGATGCTATATTCAACTCTTCAAAAGTCTGGAGTAAATCCCAAAAGGTCAGACGTACTACCTTGGATGCTTCATAATTTTCTTCTTCTCTCTCATCTTCCAATATAATGGAAAATTCAAATGGCATCACGATAATTACTTTCTCAATATAACTTAACCTAATGAATGGTTCTGCGATATAAATTAATCGTCCATCATTTTCGTCAAGAGTCGGAATAAAGTATACATAAAAAATTTTTAAATCCTTAATAATTCATCATCTCGAATATTTTTGTTCTATTTCTAATGCCTGTTCCCAGCGTTTGCGGTAGTATCTTGATTTGGTCTGTGATATCTCATTTTCAATGATTTCAGCCAATTCCTCCCTATCACTGCAGGCATTTATCATTTTTATTTTTTCCTGCCAGATTGCAAGATTATGTTGGACTCTCGCAAGACGATTTTCATTGAATTCCTTGATGATATCCCCTTCAAAATTGGAACAGAATACACATCCACATTTCCATTTCTCCAAACTTCGACATTTAAATCCTTTCCCCTCGGAGCTGTAAATTGTCCCGCGCGCCACTGCAGATGTCACTGGCGTACTACCATCTACCGAGGTCGCTCCTAAATATGCAATTATCGGAAGTAAATATAGGCTCGATAATCCTGATAAATGAAATGGCAAATCATCTAAAACGGCTCTCGCCCCTATCGTTAATTCAAAAATAGTTTGAATCCCCTTCTGGCGAATCTTTGGATCTCGGAGAAATTCTGCAACTCCTCTGCAAAAACATTCATGTCCTATATGTCTTGCCTCAGAAAACCATTTGCGGGCTTCTTCGTAAGTCGAAACTTCTAAAGAACAATAAATCGGAACATCTACTTTTTTCTGTTCCATCGCCCATGTCGCATTTTCAAGACATTTTCGGATAGCCTTCTCTCTCACATTTGCAGCTATGTTCCAATATTCGTAATTTGTCAAACTGGCAGGTACATTTAGGGACATAAATCCTATCGTTTTCCCAGGAACATACAACTTCTCCTGATTTGCCAATACAATTTCAAGAGTACGCTTCGCGGGATCAATATTCCACCAATTTCCTGAGTGAATAAATTGCTTCCCTTTGTACGCTCTAACTCTTTCAATGATCTTCGGACTGCATTTCTCGTAACCAATTACGATTGGCACCGTTGAATTTAATCCAGAGACAAACGTCATGAAAAATGTAAAATTCATGGTGGGAATCTCATTCTTTTTTTATAGGATTACCGAAATTGACCACTTGATTAAAAGGTAAACCTTTAAAAATCTTCTATCAATATTTTTTCTTGACAGAAATATAATTCTGTCGAAACTCCATAATATGAGAAAATACAAAAGATTTGGCGCGCCCTGAGCGGGATAGGGTAGTCAGGAGATCCCACGGGGCTCA
>SUPS01000026.1 GCA_005191415.1 Candidatus Helarchaeota ASGARD archaeon Hel_GB_A | reverse complement strand
TGTGAATATAATTAAGTTATATAAGTTAAAACCCAAACATATTATTGAAAATCCTTTGAGAGTTTCCTTAATTATTTGGTTTTCGCTTAGTTCATCTTCCAAGTTTTTCTTCCCCGCTCTTTCTTCGAATTATAAAGAGATAATTTTACTTTCTCTTTAACATTTAAAGAAGAAAAAATTATGAAAAAATCAGCACCATTTTTGTCATGTGCAATAAAATTTCATTGCTTAACTCTCTCAAAATTTCTTGGAGAGTTGAATTAGTAATCCATGGATTTTTAAATACGCCATTTCCCCAAGGTATTTCCTCTTCATTTGTTTTGAGCCCGGTTAATTTTGGTTTAATGTCATGCAGTAACTTATCATAGGATTCTCCATAGTCTTTGTCTGAAACTATAAGTTTGAGTGCTTCAATCTTTTTGATCATTGCGGTTCTTCGATTTTCCGCTGGATGTCGCCACGAATCCAAATTCGTATGGTTTATAAATTCGTTGAGGTTATCTATTTCCCAGACAAGATAATTTACCATACTGGTTTCGGTGGCAATAACATGAACATTGATGGCGGATTCATCTTTCACATTATTGTCACTTAAGGAATATGCGGTTACGTTTAATCGATAGGTGACATTTTCAAACCCTTTCCACTCCATGGGGATTAAAATGTCTATGGAAAAAATTTGGAATTGGCCTGGTGCCAAGGAAAACTCAGTATTACTAAGCTGAATCCAATCTAAGGGTATTTTCCTGGGAAGCGCTAATTTAGGTTCTGGAAATTCAAAAGTATTAATTATCACTAAAAAGACATCGTGTATGTTCCCTACATTGGTTATATTATAATACAACCTCGAAACTGTCCCTGAGGTGGTCTGAAAATCGAGAACTTCTGGCTCTACTCCTATTTCATAATAAGGATGTATTTGGATTTCGATTTCTTCCGAAACAATAATTTTTCCATATTGATCCAATATCTCAATTTGAACGGTGTAAAAGCCAGGTTCGACGTAATATTTTCTCGGTGGATTTAAAGTCAGCAAGATTACCTTCTCGAAATCATTCGGTTTAAAGGTTATAACTTTATCTTGAAGTGTGTACCAACTTGGAGAGATTCCCTTGACCGAAATAGTATAAGTTCCAGCAAGCTGTTGCTTGTTAAGTATTATCAAGTCAATGATTTCTTGCGTTCCAGGAATTATAGAGCTATTTCTAATGTTATAAGTCAAATCTATAGTTTTAATATCTTTTGCTTTATTGGACTCATTTTGTGCATAATCTATAAAGTAAAGTATGCTCAAATTTCCCGTCAAAACGGTAATTTCTTTCGCCTTTTCTATTAACTCTTTCGATAATTGTTCTATATCATTCCATCGACCTTCCTGTTTTGCTACTTCAATTTCATTCTTCAGATGTTCCAATAATTCTTGCTGATCTTTAGTGACATTTTTTATAGTTTGCTCTAGATAAGTGGTAGATAAATCTATTCCTTCCTTAAACGCTTCATTTGCTATATCTTCATAGTAACTTACAAGGGTGTTTGAATTATTTTTAATTTGAACAGAGATTTTACTCATATTCTGTAAAAACTCTTCATCTCTCTGAACCAGGGTATTTGTAATATTCTCAATCATTTCTTGCGTGAAATTAAGCATATCTAAAATTTTAATCTCCTCTTCAGGTAAGCCATACATTGCAATTTCAGCTTTTGCCCTACTAATATTTTCAGTTGTTAAGCACCCGTAGCCACCAGAGACTTCTTGCGTTTCATTAATCCGTCTGATTTCATTGAATAATCTTATTTCAAAATCTCCTAGTCTATCAACATTTTCAGCCATTTTTGTCGCATATTTTTCAATAGCTTCGGTCTGCATTTTTGCCGCAGAGTAATTTTCATGTAGCAATGCAGTATTTTTTCTATTTATAGAGACTTGCAGGGCCTCAGAATCGCCCGCAATATTACTCGTAATATTCTTGATATCATCTACTAAACTTGAAATAGATAGAGTCTCATTTTTCATAATTGGTACATCTGTATAAGTTGGTTCAAAAACTTCTTCATAATTTAAGTCTTCTGGGTCCCATACATTAGCAGATTGTATCAGATTCCATTTCACCCACCATAATAAAGCTTCAATACCGAATAATATAGCTGCTGCAAGCTTGGACCAAAGGTCACCTCCAACAAGTATCTGAGCTACCCAACTTGCCACATCGGCTGCAATTTCAGCTGAGAAAGCTTGCTGTAAATGAGCAAATTGATTACCACTGGGCATGAGTATCAGACTTTTGCCAACTTCAGGGATCGGAATAGGGTTAGGGGGATCTGTTCTCACAGTTTGAAATACATTATCAATATAATATTGGAGTGAGGTAGTTGAAACTGTGAGGTTATATTCACGCCAAACATTCCATAAACTATTCTCCATCATTAAATACCAATTTCCTATATCTTGAATGAAATCAAGAATCTGACCTACTCTCTTTTCAAAAATTGATACAACATTAGTAACAAAATCAAAAATAACAGAAATGGTATATCTCGTTTCACCACCAATGTAAAATTTTGGATCTTCTACTCGTAGAGAGAATTCGAGAGTCTTGTTTTGAAAAGGGTCAATTTCGGTGTCTATGGTATTTTGTAGAATCCTCAATTTGTTAAATTGAGTCGTATCGAAAATGGAATCCCCAATAATGGCATGAGAGGGGAGAATTTGTTCGGAAAGTTTCATTTTAACCCGTGAGGGGTTATATATATCAATTTTACATTTTATGGTATTCTTATTTCCTGCCCCGTCCTTGTATTGGTATAAATGAAGCCGGGGATCCGTAGATTCTTTATAGCCCGAAAAGCCTTTGAAAGTAATTATTGGTAATGGTGGTTTTTCTATGGCGAATTCCCGCTCTTCAGAAATTACATCGGAAGTATTATCAAATACATAATTTAAATTCAAGGTAAATTTCAAGCCGAGTTTGTCATTTGCTCCTAAATCTGCTTCAACTAATTTATAATCAAGATTATAAATAGTTTTGGTGAGAATCTCGCCAGGGTTCAAATTTTGGTTGAATACGTCCGAAATTGCACTAATTCTCGAATCATTGCAGAGAACATCAAAACTTCCTAGCCATACTGGCGTATTTAAGGGGTTAACTGCGGTTACTATCAATGCAAATTCTTCATTTATATAAGGGTTTAGCCCTGATAGATTAGAATAGACGAGTTTAGTGTCTAATGCCACTCCAAATTCTCCAAAGATAGTCCCAGCGCATATCCATTCTGAAAATTCTGTCTTTTTTGAATCTTGAGGGATCCAACCAAGGAAATTGTCATAATATGTACCTCCATAATCATTATCGCCATCGTATAATTGGTAGCGATAATAAATTGATGTTCCAACAAACTGGCTAAATTCGGACCTCGGAATAGAGGCCTTTAAGGTCGTTAGAGAACTTGAACTGGGAGTGCCTAGCGATCTTGTGTATATAGAACTTGTAAAAGTAGAATTTTTGTAGTAATATTCAATTTTACCGCTCCAGCCACTATAATCTCGGGCAGTAATATAAATCTCATAATTGCTAATGGCAGGAGAATCAATTATGTTCCCACTGGAACTGACTCCCTGAACGCTTGGAGGATTAATATCTTCATCTTCAACTTGATAGAAATAATATCTAGAGAAAATCTCGGACTCACCATCAAAAGGATCCCAATCATAAGAATCATCATCTTCTACATAAACTCTAATTCCCACCCACTCTCCTGGTGTTAAAGTGACGGCACACCATGTAACCAATTCCATTTCAGAGAATGAACCTTCAAAACTTTTTTTCTCAGCCAACTTAGAATATGAATTGTATCCCTCTGCTACTATAACTTGTGCCGGTGGAATGACCCCAGGACCAGATGTTTTAAAAATATGAATTGCCATAAGACCTAAAGCATCGTGTTTATAAAAAATACCTGGGATAATCCACACTCCTGTAGTCCATACCCTATAATTTATATGGATATAACCATCAGTAATCCTTACATCTGTCAGTTCTCCATGGGGAGCGTCTTGAATCACTCGAAATTTAGAAAATGCCTCATTTGAAGCATAAATCTGATCCCCCTCAAAAACAACTTTGAAAGTATATGTACCATTCGGTAAATTAGAAAACATTACCGAAAAATTTGCTATTCCCTGCGCATCTGTCGTGGCATTTCCTATTTCATAAAAACTACTCCTTACTTGACGGTATAATTTCAATAGTTTTCCATTCAATGGTCTGTCATTTAGGTCACTTAAATTCGCAGTGAAAAAAGAGGGAATATCACCATAAAATAATTTATTCTTTTCTGCTGAAAGTTTTGTCGGTATTCGGGAATCATATGTGGTTTTATTCAGAAATGAAATTGTTATTCTATTATTTTTAATATTGGAACTGTTGTCGTCTGTGTTATTTTGTAATAAATTCTCTATATAAAGATATGTTCCGGTTTGAATTAAAAGTGAAGAAATGATGAGAATTGTTATTAATTTTCTATTCATTTGATATACACTCTCCCTCAGACTAAAATTTAGAAATCTCCTTTGAAAAATCTACCCCTAAGTAGTATTTAAATTTTGTTTTAGCAGAATTTATCAAAAATTCTATTAAGACTGAATTAATAATAATTAATTAACATTAATAATAATTAATTAATTTGTAAGATGAAGCAATTTCAGGCAGGTTCGCGTTTGACAAAAAAGTTGCAGTTAATCCAAAAAAAATTGTCAGATTTTTTTGCAAAGGATAAAAAACGAACTTTAAAAATTGGATTGATGGGGTCTCACGATACTGGGAAAACAACGTTAGGGTTTTCAATTTGTGGGAAATTAAAGACTCGGCATTACAATGTCGATTTTGTAGCAGAAGTTGCACGACATATTCCAGTTCAACTTACTTTAAATAAAGGCACTAACTTTGAAGCGCAGTATTGGATCCTAAATGAGCAAATAAATGAAGAAATCCTCGCTAAATTAAGAGGAGCTAATATGATAGTAACTGATCGAACAGTAGTCGATAATTATGCATATGCCTATAGGGCTTCTTTACCGCATGTAAAGCAAATTTCAGAAGATGATTTGAAAGTAATGGAAATAAAATGCTTGCATTGGGTAAAGACTTATGATTTTTTATTTTATGTAACAATTCCTGAAAAAAAAATGGAAGATGATGGATTTCGTGATACAGATAAACAATTTCAACTCGAAATCGATGAATGTCTCCGCCAAATTATAAAAAAATGGAATCTTGAAGTAGTTAATTTGGTTGGAAACAATGATGAACGCATTGACATAATGTTAAATACGATTTTCAAGAAAGAGCTTTAAAACAATTATGGAGCAAAACGTATGTATTTTGACACGCATTGCCATTTATCCTTATTCAAAGAAATCTCTTCAACCATTGCAAAAGCAAAAGCCCAATCAGTTAATTTTATTTTAGCAGTTTCTATGTATTATGCGGATAATTGGAAAGTTTTGGAGTTAGCTAATAAATACAAAGAAGTTATTCCTGCTCTGGGGATTCATCCCATAGAAGCGGCAAATATTACGAACTTTGAGGAAAAATTGGATAGAATAAAAAGGTTGGTTTCTGAAAATGGGGTTTTTACTATCGGAGAAATTGGACTTGATCGTTACTTTATTAAGGAGAAATTACTCTGGGAGCGCCAGGAAACAATATTAAGGCACTTTTTAGATTTTGCTGTAAAAAATGAACTAACCGTTAATCTTCATGGAAAAGATGCTGAGAAACAGCTTTTTGAAGTTCTATCACAATATGATCTTAAAATAGTGGTTGTTCATTGGTTTGCAGGTTCTCAAAAGTTGATAAAAGAAGGAATTAATAGAGGTTACTATTTTTCAATTACTCCAGCGATCAGTTATTCTAAAAAGATGCGAGATGTCGTTGAGTTAGTGCCTCTTGAGCAACTATTAAGTAAATCAGATGGTCCTGTAAGATACAAAGGAAAATCTCCCTTTATCGGAGAACCAGCTCTCATGCAGAATGTTATAACAGAAATTGCACGTATCAAGCAACATGATCGGGCCGATGTAGAACATCTTTTATATAAAACTGCTGAGAGAATATTCTTGAGAAAAAAATAGATTATTTAGGAGAAGAAATCATGACAACATATATCGAAACAATTACTTTTAGCACGAAACAAGATTATGAGTATGTTGATTTGGAAAGTTATTTGAATCAGGTAGTAAAGAATTCACGCATTCAAAATGGACTCTGTGTCGCTTTTGCACCTCATGCGACGGGGATTATCGCAATTACAGAGCTTGAACCGCGATTAAAGAAAGATATTAAGAAATTCTTGGATGATTTAGTACCAAGGAAAGGGTGGGCACATAGCGGAAATGGAGATGCACATTTGAAATCCATGCTCTTAAATCCTTGCAAAACTGTGCCCGTTGTGAATAATAGAATAGCATTAGGGACATGGCAATCCATATTTTTTATTGAAGTTGATGGAGGACGAATGAATCGTAGGTTAACAGTTATTGTTATTGGGGATTAGATTGAGTAACAAATTTTCAGAGAATTATATATTGGTTGCTAGAATGAAATCATATTAATAAGATCGATTCCTATCATTTGTGAGAATCATGGGAATATTAGGGCTATCAATTCAGCGGACGAATGGCATACCTATTATGCTAAAGACATGGACAGATAAATTGTCAAGTTTCGGTGAAATAGATTCCATGTTAACAGCGGGTTTTATGAGTGCAATAACTTCGTTTGCTGATTCTTTTGAACAGAATATCGATTTTATTCAATTATCTCCTAAGAATGATCCAGACACCAATGGTATTAGTGCGGTATTACATTATTTTTCAGATGTTATGGTCATTTGTTTTGCGGAACCATATCTTTTTTTGGACAAAGTAAAGTTAAAACTCCAATGGATTTATGAGAATCTTATTGAGAAAAAATTGCAACAATTATCTCCGACCAATGTTTTTACATTGACTGGAGAAGAAGAGATGTACATTGAAGATATTTTATTCGATAAAGTCGCACGGTTATTAATCGAGGAGAAAAAAGAGGAAATTATAGATACTTTTCTGAATATTGAAAAATACTTTTATCAGGAAGAAATTATGGGATTCTCAA
Source organism: Candidatus Helarchaeota ASGARD archaeon Hel_GB_A (assembly GCA_005191415.1). Taxonomy (GTDB): domain Archaea; phylum Asgardarchaeota; class Lokiarchaeia; order Helarchaeales; family HEL-GB-A; genus HEL-GB-A. The sequence continues at coordinate 16,208 of SUPS01000026.1, read as the reverse complement.
TTAATTCTTTCGATAACAGTATAATTTTTGAATATAAGATAGAACATCAAGAATTGCAAAATTTACTCTGTAATATGGGGAGAGGGGGGCGTGTAAAGGATTGGGAAGTACAATATAAACCGGTTTGGATTGGAAAAAGTCCAATTTTGGTTAGTTATACGAATTCAGCAGTAAAAATTCCAGTTGCAGAGATAATTGGAAGATCAGATTCAGAAGAAAGCAAGGAAACACCATTAGATTTAGGAGAAGTTCCGCTTTATTATTATATTATAACAGATATTGATTGTTCTATTGGTCCTATCATGGAAAAATTGAATACGTTGCTTCATCCAATTTTAGTTGATTATTAATTCGACCAGAATTTTATCTTTATCTCTATTGATTCAATAAAAAATGTAGAGAACTCTTCAGCATTTATTTCAAAAGAAATATTATGCGCTCCTGTTTAAATTTTAGAATTTTTTGTGTATATTCCATCAAAGAAATTTAAACTCTTTTATTAATTAGTTATTTAGTTTTCATTACCCTTCTGTGTTACTATAAATTCGTTTTTTTTAACATATTCATTTGATGGCAAAAGATCTTCTCAGAAATATCCAGATATTCTCTCTAGAATCCCCAGATATTACAGACCTTTATATAGTCTCCAATGGAAGAATAGTATAATTAATCAAAGAGTTGTTTAAGGAAAAAAAAGTTTGGTGGAAAGATAGTTTGAATCGTTCCAATAGAAATGAACGGGTGCATGGTATGATGGATTTTGAAAGAAAAAATGTTGGAGAATTTTTGATTATCGACATAATTTTGAAAGAAATTAATTTGAATGAATTGAAGAATCCCATTTGTATTCAAGGGATGCCGGGCACGGCAGACATCGGAAAAGTTGCTGTTGACCAATTAGTGGCCGCTTTGCGACCTGAAAAAATTATAGAAATCTGTTTTGATGATTATCCCGCCGGAGCAATTATAAATGATTCACTTCTCTATGCGCCAAAAGCAGAAATTTATTTATGGAAGGATCCTCAGGAGAAACAAGATATTTTTCTTATTACTGCAGATGCGCAACCTATGTCGGCGCGCGGGATTTATGGCATATCAGAATATATTTCGAATCTTATGTTTAAATTTGGAGTTAAATTGATTATTTCACTAGGAGGATTTCCTGTTGAACATTGCAACAATAAATATACAAAAGTCTTTATCAGTGGAACCTCCAAAGAAATTCTTACCCCATACTTAGAGAAGCCGAATATTGAACGAATTTCTAAAGGAGTAGTATTAGGAACTAATGGATTGGTCCCCACGCTCGCCAAAATGAAGTATGGTATTGAGGGAATTGTCCTTCTCGCAGAAACTAACGGTTATGAGGCAATGCAATCAGACGCTTATGATTTAAGAGCCTCAATAACGCTAATGGAAATTCTTCAGGGGCACTTCGATTTGCCTTTTGAGGCAGCATTTACTGAAGAAAAAATTCAAGGAATGGAATTGAAGTTAAATGCTGAAAAAGAATCTATAAAAGAAGAACTAGGATTAAATGAAGGAAAAGTTGCCACTTTAAATTATTTTGGATAAGTTATATCCTCAATATCCTTTCTATTTTTGTTTTTTTTAGACTATTTTGAAAAATATATCCGAATCTTACTGGATTTCTATTTGAATGCAATTTTCTTTTCTATTTTCTCTAATTATTTGGTTCAGTTATTGAAAATCTGATAAGTTCTATAACAAAATAAAATCTTTTTAATGGATAATGAGTAATTCAGCATATGAGTAATTCAGCAGGAAAGAATTTTGAATCCTCAAAATATGCGAATTTATTGAGGGATGAATGCTTTACCAGTATTCCTAAAAGGAGAAGAAAGGAAATTTTCCTTTTGATTGATTTCCTCTTTATTTTTACGCTGCTTGCAGTTTATCTATGGATTAATGCATTAGTTTATGATTATTGGTTCTATATCATGATTGGGATCATTTTAATAATTGTGATTGCGGGCTACCTGATGGATAGGAGGTATCAACCAAATTGGAAATATTATTTTCTTGAAATTTTGAAGGAACTTAAAGAGATTGATACAATCGAGTTATCTAATTTTATTAATGAGGGGCAGCCGTTTTTTGGAGCGAATTTAGCGAATTGTGAGAAATTTATGAAAATTGCAGAAGAGTTAATCGAAAATAATATTGTAGATTTAGTGATTCGTGGACGGTATGTTTATTTAAAGGGGTTTGAGCCTCCTCTTGAGGAAAAAGCAGGCGAGGAAAATGAATCAAATGACTCCTAATTTAGATAAAGAATATCTCCAATTGATACGATCTGCCTTAACAACCATTGATGGGCTCTGGTTTCTTGAAGTGGAAAACAAATTCGGATTTGAGACAGCATTCGACTTAGATTTGAAAGTATGGAAAAAATACGGTGCAATTTTGATTAAACGGATAAAGAAAATTTTTTCCATCGAAGACGAGACGTTATCGTCATTCCTTCGAGTTCTTGAAATTTTGTGTGCAATTGATGGGACTCGATTTGAGATCCAGAGAAAATCGTCCGAAGAAATCTTATTATCAATCCAATATTGTCCATGGTGGGAAAATCTGAAACGTTCCAAACGAGAAAAACTTGTTCGGTGTGATATCGTCGATAAAGAAATATTCCCTAAGTGGGCGGAGACGTTCAACCCAAATATAGAGTTCCAATTGATCAAATCCATTCCTGCAGGGCATTCGACTTGTGAATGGTTATTATCTTTAAAAAAATGATAGTGCATATGGAGTAATGTGAGTTTTTTATGAAGAATACCCCTTCGTTCCAGTGCCTTCGTTGTGGAAAATGTTGCAATCCAAATCAAGTTAATGGAGAAACGGCATATTTTATACCCATTTACTTAAATGAAGTAGAACGAATTGAGAATCTAGCAAAACAAAAGGCTTTGAAGATTACTTTAGAACCAGATATTATGTACCATGACGAGTTGAATGACAGATTAATTGTCGTCACATACGCCTTAAGAATTGATAAAGGGGGATGTCCATTCTACAAATCTAAATGTATCATCTATGACCAGCGTCCCATCACCTGTAAAGCCTATCCACTCTCCATTTACATGTACCAGGATACGACATGTGTTGCCTTAAAGTCAGAATGCACTTTCGTTCAACAAAATAGACTTAAATTGAAGAACTTAGATTATTATGAGTTAAATGATGTTTTTTGTGATGAATTTCCATTCTCACGAGAAATTCAAATAATGGGGCATGCTATTACTGATCAGATATTAGCATTAGAAGCTGAGAAAAAGGTTCGGATTCCCATTAAGATTCCTGTAGAAGTGACAGAAGAAATAAAGCAAATGGAAAAAATTCGCCTGGATGAAATAAAAAGGGAACTGGAAAATGAATTATAAACTGGTGTGTTTTGACTTAGATGGGTGCTTAACCGAGAGGGATGACTCATGGTCATTTATCCATCGGGAATTAGGCGTATGGGAGCAAGCTAAAAAGCATCGGAAATTATTTTTTGAGGGGAAAATAGATTATCAGCAATGGGCGGATTTAGATGTCGGCTTGTGGAAAGGTACGCCGATTACTAAATTAAATAAAGTGATAAAACAAATTAAGGTCCGCCCGCATCTGGAAACGGTTATCCAGGAATTAAAAAAACGGAAGGTACTTGTGATTATTATCTCTTCAGGGCTTTCATTTTTCGCGGACAGGATTAAAGAGGAATTTGGTTTTGATTTTGCTATTGCGAATACACCTATCATTGGGGAGAATGGAAAACTTACCGGGGAATGTGATGTGAAAGTGAAGTATGATGATAAGCACGAAGTTCTCGATTTTATTCTTAATGATATTTTGGTTGCGCACAATATCAAACCAAAAGAGTGTATAGCAGTTGGGGATGGGGAAAACGATATACCTTTATTTAAGAAAGTTGGATACAGTATAGCGTTTAATCCCTTAAATGAAAACGTTGCAAATTCGGCAGATGTTGTGGTGAAAAATGGAGGATTATTAGACGTTTTGTCAATAATTCTATCTAAATTATGATAATTGAGAGGATAATGGGAAATGCAAACCAGAGATGTATTATGGACGATTTCAATACCCTTTCGGATATACAATACGAAAGAATTAGATATAAACACCTTCATATTTACCCTAAGCTTTGACGCCGCGCTTCCTAATTGTAAAGTAAGTATCGCCCGTAAACTAATAACCCTTGCACTCGAAAAAGGGTTCGTGGAATGGGTGAATGGGAAAAATACATTACGGGCGAAATTTGAATTATGGAAACCTAAACTGTTCCCCCCCGCTTGGAAGCCTGATTTTTCAAATTTAGAAAAAGTCCCGATGGTTGATCTTATCCCTCTAGATATAAGCAAGGAATATAAGCCTGAACCCTTACCACAGCTTAGAAAGACAGAATATTTCGAAAAAACCCAATTATATACATCTAAACCGCCTAAATTAAGCGAAGAAGTACCTCCTGTCGAACCAAAAGAAGCACCACCTAAAAAGAAACCCGAAAAAAAGAAGAAACCACTCCCCTCGAAAAAGAAAGTTCCTTCCAAAAAGAAGAAAACGAAAGAGAAAGAGAAAAGAAAAGGTCAAAAAAGTATATCGGATTTCTTCAGATAGTACTATGTGCTCTTTTTTATTTTTTTAAAGTAGCATGGCTTAAAAATTCAAAATTTTAATAGTTATGTTTGAAAAATAAATTATTAATAATAATTCAGATTATATTTGGTGATTGTTAAGTGTGGAGATTAATGCGCCCGGATGCGGAACAGGTCTGGAAAAATGACGAAATTCGCTCTAGATTCAATCGATATTTTTCCATTATCAAAAAGGAGAAGATTGCACGTTATCTAATTACGAAGAAAATTCCAATTACCATTGAATTAGATGAATCCATCCCTATAGAAAAACTCTGGAGTGAGCATCAGCGAGCGAGAGGGAAATTTAACAAGCTTCTTCAGGAATTAGATGCGCAACAAGATCCTCAAAAGTATTATCAGAAGAGTGATACCCCCAAAGTGTCCTTTTTGGATTTAAAAATAGAGATAGCGAATCGAATTCTGCAAAATTGCCATTTTTGTGAGCGAGAATGTAACATTAATCGAGAAAACGAAAAAGGTACTTGTAGATTAGGAAAGGACGCTTATGTTTCCAGCTGGTTTCATCATATGGGCGAAGAAGCACCTTTGATTCCTTCAGGCACAAAGAATTGAAAGGATTTCAATTCGTGCAATCTTTTTTGAATCATGTAGTTTCAAATGCGTATTTTGTCAAAATTACGATATATCACAGCTTCCTAGTTGGACACTTCCTGTAAATGGGCGAAAATTGGCTGCTATAGCTAACGAACTTGCTCGTGAAAATGTGAAAAACATCAATTATGTCACGCCATTGCCAAACACTTACGTAATTATTGAATCCTTTCGATTCCAAACAGAAAATATAACGCAACTTTGGAATAGCAATATGTATTGCTCGCAAGATACAATGAAATTACTGCTTGAGGTGATGGATTTCTGGCTCCCCGATTTTAAATACGGGAATGATGAGTGTGCAAAGAAATATTCAAAAGTCCCCCATTTCTTTGATGCCGTTGCACGTAATCATAAAATGGCCCATGATGATGGAAGCGGAGAGATTATTATTCGTCATCTCGTTATGCCGAATCATGTAGAATGCTGTACAAAACCTATCTTAGAATGGATTGCCAAGAATTGCCCGAAAGCAGTAGTTAATATTATGGGACAGTATCGACCTTGCTATAAAGCCCATAAATATCCTGAAATTAATCGAAGACCTACAAGCAAAGAACTAAATGAGGCGCGAAAATACGCTACAAAATTAGGAATACTTTGGGAACCAGTTTCATAAAACCTTTTTAATTTGATGAGATGAAAAACATGGTAAATGATAAAAATTTTCTATGTTAAAGATAATTAATGAGAACTTTTAATTCAATAATAATTCTCAGATTTAATGAGTTGAAGATGAAAAGATGACGCAAAAGGATTTTGATACGGAAGATACGGTGATTTGTCTTGACATATCGCGCAGTATGGCTCGGAAAGATTTCTATCCAAGTCGTTTAGAAGCTGCTAAAGAAGCTCTTATTACATTTATCCGGCAAAAAAATAATATTGATAAAGATGATCGCTTTGCATTGGTCACATTTTCAACCAATGCAAAGATTTTACAAGAACTGACGAATGACCCGGAGGAAATCATCGAGGCACTTAAAAAAGTTAAACCTCAGGGGATTTCCAGTTTAGGGGAGGGGCTAGCCGTATCATTACATGTCGTCTCAGATCAAATCTTAAAGCAAGGTAGTAATATCAACCGGGTAATTGTGATTTCAGATGGGAAACCTTGGTTAGGAACAGTTGATCCTTTAGAAAAGGCTCAAATTATGGGAGAAATTGGCGTAATTGTAGATACAATAGAACTATCTGCTGAACGAGCTTCTTGGGGGCAAAATATCCTCGAATCTATTGCCATTTTAGGCGAGTATCACCAGGTTCCAAATAACAATTACCTAAGAATGACATTACAAGCTTTGTCTCATAAAAAAGATGTCTTTGAATTAAAGAAAACAATGCCTAAATTACATTTAATAGCCGAATATTTATTAAATCCAAATGAATTGACTGAAGAGATTTCCGATGCCATTAAACATACGAAGAAAGGCGAAGAGGATAAATGTGTCATCTGTAGAATGGTAGAATGTGGGATTTGTGGGACTACTGAATGTGGGCGGCTCTGCCCCTACTGTAAAACATATATCCACTTATGCTGCGCTAAAAAATGGGCTGAAGAAAGTAAGATGGCTGAAGCTTCGGTTTTTAGATGCCCTCACTGTCTCTTTTTGTTGCGACTTCCTGAAGAAATAATGACACGCGAACCTATAAAGCCTGAAACTAAGCCCGAAAAAGCCGCAGTGAAAGAAAAAAAGAAAGTTACAAAACCATTAGAGAAAGTTGGAGATTTTTATATCGAACATGGACAGGTAAAATTAGTCACAAAATTAGCAAATCAAGATAAAACACTTTATTTATCATGGGAAAATTGGGGATCACGGGATTTTGTATGTAACATAATGAGTGGAATGAATGAGATTATTTGTAAAGAATTCACTCCCAAAATCAATTGGGTTGATCGCACCTGTTCTGGGTTCATCCTCCGAGATCATACAGGTTGGTTTTCTCAGCCTAGCTTAGAACAGGGGATTTTTTTATTGGATTTAATTCAATTCGAAAATTGGTGTAAAATAGTCCTGAAAGATATTGAACAAATCAAAGGAATCCTCCAGAAGCGACCAGAGATTACAGTTGAATCTGACAAATTAATCGACTTTGAATTCATAGTTGATGTGAATTACGAAGAACCAATTGATACTACCGATCGTAATAAATTAGATCAACGGTTATTGGAAGATGCAGTCCGCTATCTAAAAATATTAAGGAATCGCCCATATTCCGAAATTTCATCCGAGAGTACTTTATCAATTCCGAAGACACCTATAGATACTGCAGCCCTTTTGGCGACACCATCGACTACAGAAGCTGTAGAACAGCTGCCAGATGTTATACCTGCAGACCAAACATCGATCGAAGTCGATACTGAGCAAACAACAGAACCCGCATCGATAAGTATCGAAAACCCATATACAGGACAAAAAGTTGAAATTCCGACTGTTGGAACGCAAGAAAAAGATATTGGAACTGCGAGGACCCTATCTATCCCTAAACAAACAAAAAGGAAGGTAGCTCCGCGCACAATGCCTAAAATTGAAGTTCCTACTCAGCAAAGCGAGGAATCTAAACAAGCTAGAGTTGTGCAAACTCAGGAATCTCCCAAAAAAGTAAGACTACGCTGCTCATCATGTCAAAAATGGTTTGAAGTCGAAAAATTCGATCAGTATCCCTGTCCTCAATGCCAACAGCCTCTAAAATTAGCCATCCAATGCCAACAATGCAAGAATTGGTTTAGTGTTTCTAAACCAGGACGTTATACTTGCCCAAAATGTAAAACAACGATCGATGCAACGAATTATTCATAATATACTTTCTCAGCCACTATGTAAGTTGGACGAAACCCTATCTTTTCTACAATGCTTAACATATAATCCTTTACTGCCATAAGGATGTTGATTCGGATGCGATTAACTTTCCAGCTTTCGAGGATCTCAATGGCTTTTAATGCCATTTGGCGTCCAATACCGCGACCGATATGGTCTTTCCGAATGACGAAATCGTTTAGATAGCCGACATACAGTCCTGTGGATTCTAATTTGGCACTAATGAACCCCATCCCAACAACTTCACCATTCTCTTCGGCGATAATGGTCTGTCCTCTTGAATCGGGACTAAAATATCGTAATCTACTAGCTTTTTTCCATTTCTCTTCATCAAATTTTACTTTATATGCTTCAGAGAGTTGTCTCATTAGTTCAGTGGTGGCTTCGTAGTCCTCTTCTTTATAATTCCGGAATATTACAGTCATATTGACTTCCCTTCATTTATTTTATTAATCCAAATTATATATATTACTCAAGAAATCAAATTTTAATGATGAAATAGAAAAATAAGGCGAAAGAATGGTCCGTCCGAATCTTCCGAAGGGACTTTGTGTATTATGCAAAGGATCTCGAAAATTATGTGGTAAAGAAAGATGTCCCATTATTATGAAGCAGCAAGCTTTAATTCCGATGAAAAAAATTGATTTTTCCTCGAATAGTTTATTTGGATCTTCTCCGCCTGCTTTTTTTGTAGGGCATCATAACTATCCAGAGGTGTTGGTGGGCCCCATGGTTCCTCCCTTAGTTGGGAAGGGAATAGAAGTTCAAGTATTGGATAGTCCTGAATTATGGTATGGAAAACAAATCGAAGAACTAGTTTCCTACCGCACTAAATTGATACGGACGGCATTTCGGATCAATGTGAAGAAGTTTCAAGGGAGTAGAATCCTCGATTCGAGTCAAGAACTGGCTATGGCGGCGCGTCCGGTTGATACGGAGGTGAAATTCGAAAAGGAACCAAGATTTAGGATAATCTTTGACAGTCATAGTCAGCCAATGGGGCCGATAGGACATGTAAAACGGCTTCACATAGCAGAAAACCCGAAAGTAAATCAATTTATCGAAAAGGCAGTTCAAGACACTGATTTTAAAGCGAATTTAGCAGTCGGCTATCTTTATACGCGAGGATTGGCAATTTCTAACATTATACGCGTTCTTTCTGCAGGATTATTGGGACTAAAGAAAAATAGAAGATTGATTCCCACTAGATGGGCAATTACAGCTGCTGATGACATTATTAGTAAAGAAATTATTAATAAAGTAAAGAGCTTTCCGGAAATAGATAAGTATCAAATTTTTTCGGCAAAATATTTGGATAATAAGTTCTTGATTCTTTTATTACCTAAGGAATGGGGATTTGAGCAATTAGAGACATGGAGTGGGGGGACGAGTTTTAATCCTCATAAAGAACCAGTCATCGTTGCGGATGCAGAATTTTACAAAGGACGAAAAACATATGCATCGCATGTCACAGGGGCCTATTACGCGGCACGTTTAGCTGTCGTTGAATATTTAGTTAAGATAAAAAGACAAGCTTCTGCGATTGTATTCAGAGAAGTATCCGGTGGTTACATTGTTCCTCTTGGAGTTTGGGTCATCAGAGAAACAGTTAGAGACGCTTTTGGTAGACCTCCCAAAATTTTTGAAACCTTAAATTCAGTTCTAATCGAAATTGCAAGAAATTTCCGAACACCATTAAAAAGTTGGATCAAAAAGAGTGCTATATTAGATAATATGATGAAACAAAAGACTTTATTGGACTTTTTTAGGCGGAAAACTATCTCTCACAATGCTTAACCATCAATTGCGAGCCGTTCCTAGGTCAATAATGTATAAACCAAAACGATTTTAAAAGTCGAACGACTTATCTTATTAGATATTAAATTAGGAGTGTTTGCTAGCAAATGGAGCATTTTCTAACAAAAATAATTCGTAATACAGTAGGACAGAATGACCCAGATGTTCATAGGCGTTTCGTAAAATTTAGCAAAGGGTCATTTCCAAATGGTGGTCCAGTACTTAAAGTTAAAGCTACAAAAAAGAAGAATCTAACAATAAACGGAAGCTTTGAATACGAGGATTTAATAGGTTATTTTGTAGCAACCCATCTACCTGAGGATTCTTATAAAATCGAAGGAACGATTTATACTCAACCTCGTGTATCATTAGAATCGATTCAGAAAGATCTAAATGAGTTAGGATTGCAAGATGGATGGGTGCAAGGGAAACGCGAACTTAAAAATTTATTTATGCTGCCTATGAATTTAGTATTGACACCCCATGACATAGTTCAAATTTATGATAAGCTCGCAGAAAACTGTTTTTTGCTGTTAACAATTACTCCCAGTAAAGGGGGAAAAGAGTGGGCATTAAAAACTGACAAAAAAATTCCTCCTCTCAAAAAAACCTTTGGAAAAGCGGAGCCATATACCACATGCAAACCAGAAACAAAAATTAAGTGTAAAGTCGCGGAATTATGTAAAACAACAGGGATTTGTATTAAAGAACGAACAAATTTTTGTAGAACCAAAACATCTCAATTGCATGATGATGAAATAAAACATTTTATGGAATTATTCCTTCCAGATTTTCCAAATTTGGGATCTTCTTTTACAGATCTGCTCCTTATCAATAAATATACAATAACAGAATTTGAAATGCCAGAAGATAAAGATTCTCTTTCCCCAAGAGAACTTCGAGAGAAAATTAAAAGGAAAGGATATCTAGAGCGAATCGTATATATGGATAAGGAACTTTATTCTAATAAAGTTGAATTTATTGTATAAATTAATGGTGGTAAGTTGAAATGGCTTGGATGGGTTTCTACCCTGTATTTGGAATTTTGTTTATAATTCTTGGAAGTATCGTGGCAATTTGGTTTATAATTCATGTAGAGAAAGGATTTCGGTTTTCAGGCGTGAAGTCTGCCATTGCGATTATACTTTTATCTGTTTTTTTTGCATTTGGTATTCAATTCTTATTAATAAGCTTAGGAGCTGTTGGTTAAAACCTATTGGTCTTTATTTGAAAGAAAAAAAGACAAATTTATCAAATTTATAATTGATGAACTAAAAGAAATTTAATAAAACATAACCGTGATATTTTGCCATTCAATCTAGGAACGACGGGAATTGGATCCCATCCAATTGGAAATCCAGAACGCATAATTCTTGACATTTTAGAATCAGGTATAACAGTTCCATACATTCCTCAATTAAAAACGGAAGAAATGGTTATGCAATTTCATAACCAATTACCAGGGCTTGTTTTCCAAAGAGGAAGAGTAAAGCTCAACGTTAATACACCGAATTTTGAAAAACAACTGAAATCTTTCAAAGATTTATTGAAATTGAAGACACTTTTACTTTCTCCTCGAGGAATTGAAGTTAGTCCTGAATATTTTAGGGGATTGTTTCTCTTTCCGGAACTCCTTGTGCAAACTCCAACTCATTATAGAGGAATAAAATGTCAGATGACGGGACCAATTACGGAAGCAGCGAGCATTAAGATTTACCCTGGTAATAATAAATTAATACAAAATTCAGAATTGTTTGATATAATTGTCGGTTTATCTTCAGAAATCGCGTATTGGCTTTCTACTTTTCTGATTCGTGTAGCTAGTGCGAATAATATCCCAAAAGAAAATGTAATATTATTCATAGATGAACCGTTATTTCCTCAAGCAATTGAAAGTGAGATTTCTTATGATGAAGCACTAGAAAAGATTTCAAATGTTCTGAAATTAGTTCAATGTAGGACAGGGATTCATATTTGTGATAATCCAATCTCAGTTATAGATAGAATATTACAATATCCTTTTGATATTTTTTCTTATGATGCAATTAAATATCCAAATTCGCTTAAAAGCGTGCGTATTGATATTTTACAAGATTATATTTCTCGTGGTGGGGGTATTGCTTTTGGTATAACTCCGAATACACCCGAAAGTACATTTGGAATAGAGAATATTCCGAGTATTATGAAGGGGGACTTAAATCCCGAAGATTTCCTCCCGACACCAGATGATCTAATCCAAACTTTTAACCAAAATATAGAACCACTCGAAGCGAGGGGAATTCCTTTACAGCAATTATTATCTCAGTCTTTAATAACTCCAGCATGTGGATTTCGGAATTTTAACATTCCAGATGAAGAAAAGGGAGAGCTTTTTGTGAAACAGCTACTTCAACTACAAGAACAAGCAGCACAGAAATTGAGGAAGGAATATGATCTTATTTAAAAGAAAAAGAAGTAGATTACCAGACGGTAACTTTCTTATGGAGAAACAGATCAGTCAATTTAGTAATATTAGCTAATTTTTCTTGGACAATTTGTTCGGCTTCATACTGTATAGTATTCCAGCTTGAATTTTCTTCCGGTAAAATATGAACAGAGGCAATGAGAGGTTCGCTAATTGGTTTTCCTATCTGACTTAGTATTCGGACTTGAACTTCTTTGATACCTTTCACATTGTCAGCAATCTCGCTTGCACAAATACCTGCAAGAACATTGTAAATTTTACCTACATGGGAAACGGGATTCTTTCCTGCTGCTGCCTCGAGTGACATGGGACGGTTTGGAGTTATTAGCCCATTCGTCCTGTTTCCTCGACCAACTTGGCCATCGTCACCACTCTCTGCAGAAGTGCCCGTAACAGTAATGTAAACGCATTCTTTTTCAATGATATCAGCTTTATTAATATCAACTGAAACATTAAAGTCTGGGTCAATTATTTTTGGGACTTGGTTGAGGACTTCTTCTTGAATATCTTGTTTAATTGAAACATAAGCATCTATATCATCGATTAATCGATCAATCATTGCAGTGGCTATTGTCAATTTAATATCTTTATTTTGTCGAAACCCCATGACCTTTATATCCTCTCCGATTGCGGGAATACGTTTAATAGCTTCATATTGTAAAAACTGTTCAATCTCATATACCAGTTTTTCCGTATTTGAGAAAGGGGCATGCGATACACCAAAGGAAGTATCATTGGCAAATGGAATATGTTTTCGATAATCAAATAATCCCACGAGATCTTGGCTACCTGCCTTGATTTTACAATCAATGATGATATCTGTCTTTAGGTCTAAATATCTGAAAGTTTCTTCAATACATTCAGTAATCGCCTCTCGGGCCAGCCGAGCAATAGGGACTTTCTCAAGTTTGCCTTCATGCATTACATCACAGACAGCCCTACCAATTAATGCAAAGTAAATAGGCTCTACTACAATCCCGCCACCAAATTTAGGTTCTGCGCGCCCTCCGACCAATGCAGCCTTATCAACATTATGATGAAGAATGGTGCCATAATGATCAATATACCAGAGGCTTAATTTCCTACTGAGAGTTTCTGCAGCATTATCACATAATGAATCTGGGTGCCCTGCACCTTTTCTTTCAACCATTTCAATTTCTATATCCTCAATGTACCTTCCGATTAGCTTTTCTACCTTAACGTTCGCCATTTAGGTCCAACCTTTTATTTTTTATACTATTTTCTTTATAATTTTTATTTAGTTCTTTATTCTTGCGATGCGTTCTTTCTTTTAGTTAGTAATATATGATTAAAAAATTTTGGTTTAAAATTATTTTTGAAGTTATCAGAACCTATAAAAAAAATCAGATTAATTCTTTAAAAAAGAGTTAGAAAAAGAAGTTTTTATCCTATCATGGAAGCTAGACGTTCCATACCTCGAGCGCGCTCTTCAAGCTCTTTAGCACGATCCATTTCACCTAATTCTTGGCTGATTTTTGCAGCATCCGCGAAGTATCGAGCAGCCAAGGCGTATCTTCCACGAGCCATGGCGCTTTCGCCTTTCTTCGTAATGTCTTTTCGAATTCGAATCATCTTCCATCGTGGCATGGCGGTAAAGGTTAGTAAAGATTGTACAGCTGTACGGACAGAATCAACGAAATCACGATCGCGGTTAAATTGTGCTTCAATGATTCTTTCAGAAAATTCTAATCGCTTAACATTAAAACTAACTGCAATTAATTGGTTTATTGCATTTTCTAGTGCCTCATCTGTGGAATCAATATCTTTCTTAACTTCAGCCATTTGATCGAGCGCACGATCACCGAGAGCACCCGCTGCGCGAGCAATTGGAACGGCAGTAACCACTAGTTTCTTTCCCGCTTGATGATAATCACCAATTAAATTAATGACAGCTCTACGGACAATCGAATCAAATTGTGCGCGTTGGCGTTTTTGAACTGCTTGAATCCGTTCTGTGAATTCTTTTCGTTTAACGGTATAAGAAACGTCTACCAGTGAAGCAATAGTAAAGCCAAGTGAATCAAGTTCTGCACGTGCATCTCGGAATTGTTCGACTACATCATCACCAGGAAGTTTAGCTGAATCAGCAATAGGCGAAAGGCGATCAAAAACGCGTTGTGTGCTTTCGTCATAATCAAGAATTAGTTGAGTAATGGCAGTACGAACCAAATCATCGTAAGTTGCATGTGCTTGTTTTATAGCAACTTCGGCTTCATTTTTATAATCTTCACTTTTTATACCTTTTTGAGAATACATTGAATTAAGGAGCGTGGCCATGACGGATTTAAAGAGTTCATCAATCGCTTCGAGTTCCTTACGGCCTTCTTCAAACTGTTCGCGCGTACTTTCACCCGGTAAAACTGCCGTCTTTGCAGCGCTCTCTAGACGGCGAAATAGCTGCCCTACTTTAAAGTTATATTCTTCAGAAAGATTCCCAACGATTTCTCGAACAGTTTCATCATAAATAACTTTAATATTCTCGAAAAATTCATTGAAACGTTCTTCATACCGTTTAGTATAATCTAATTTTTCTCCATAATTAAGACGAGTGTAAAAATCCATTATCCCTTCAAAACGTTCCCTTTGTTTTTCAATCCAATCTTTGGCGCCTCGGACAGTATCAATTATTTCTTTACTCTTATCTAAAGGATAAAGGCGAACTTTTGATGTTTCTCGAACTTTGGCACCTTCTTTTAACTGTTTTAAAATCATTTTGATAGAAGGTTGAAGAGAAACGATCATGCCTAATCGAACATGGTCAATTTTAGCCCGAGGTTCTCTTGTGATAATATCTTCTAAGAGAGATCTTACTTGCTTGAACTTTCGAGTGGCATAATCAGGATTTCCTCGTGTGATGGAGGCGAGCCCTGTAGAGTAATTATTTGCAGCATCTGCAAGTGCTTTTTTCGTTCTAAATGCACTGAATCCGATATCAATTGCTTGACTTGCGAGCTCGGAGGCTTTAGCGAAGTTTCGTGCGGCAGTATCATATAATTTCGTTGCATCAGTATTTTGGCTTGCTCTTCGCGCTTCAATTGTGTGATATGTTCCTAAAAAAAGCAATCCACGGAAAGCACAGGTATAATATAATTCTTGGGCGGGTTCGCCTTCTTCTATATTCATTGGTAATGGTAGAATGTAATTTTTAATGAGAGTTGCGAGTGTATTATACTGTTGAACCATGCCCATCATCTTCCTCCCGCTTACCCCATATTTCTCCAGTGGTGTAGCGACAATCGCGTGTTTTTCAATCTCTTGATAATCAGGCTCTAGTTTTTGGAAAGCTTCTCGCACGGTATTGAGTCGTGCTTCTATAGTTGAAACTCTTGTATTAGGATCTTCGATGAATTCGATTGAAGGAACTTCACCGAAGAATTCTTTAGCTTTTTTCTCCAGAAATCGTTTGCTTTCATAAAAAGTATTATCCGCACCACATTGAAGGCATCGGATCGTTACACCTTCAATTAATTCGGGAATTTCGTTGGCACACCTCGTGCAACTCAAGCGAAGCCAGGTCGGTTTCCTATCTGACATAATTTTATCCCCAAATTCGCATTTTACGTTTCAGAATCCTAAGACACGTCATATTTCTAAAAATTATGTACTTTTAATTTCTCTTAGAATTATTAGAAAACTTCTATTATTTATATGTTTTTTTTCTTATTTTTGAGAGGTAAAAAAGAAAAATGAGTATCAACTATTCAAATTAGTATTATTTTTCATAATATATCTCAACAGAAGTTAAAATATTATGTATTTGAAGGGAAACTCGTAGATACAGAGAAATAGTACATATAAATGGTTAATATTCAAGGTTTTTAAACTTTTTTT